>DASQKT010000784.1:0-8079 GCA_035630415.1 Skermanella sp. | reverse complement strand
GCCGTAATTCAGAGCCTCCTGTCATGCTGACCAGCCTGCCCAACCTGCTGACACTCTCGCGGATCGTCGTCATCCCGATCATCATCGGGCTGTTCTTCGTGCGCGAGCACTGGGCTGCCTGGACGGCATGCGTCCTGTTCGGCGCCGCTGCGATCACCGACTATATCGACGGCTATCTGGCGCGCTCGTGGTCGCAGGTATCGCTTGTCGGCAAGTTCCTGGACCCGATCGCCGACAAGCTGCTGGTGGCGGCCGTGCTGTTCATGCTGGTCGCGGTGGACAAGCTCAACGGCATCTCCGTCCTCCCCGCCGTCGTGATCCTGCTGCGCGAAGTGCTGGTCTCCGGCCTGCGCGAGTTCCTGGCGGGCATCCGCGTCGGCATGCCGGTCAGCAAGCTCGCCAAGTGGAAGACCGCGATCCAGATGGTGGCGCTCGGCATCCTGATCGTCGGCAACGACGGCCCGCCCTGGCTGCCGGTCGAACTGATCGGCGAGATCGGCCTGTGGGCTGCCGGGCTGCTGACCCTGATCACCGGCTGGGACTACATGCAGGCCGGCTGGAAGCACATGAACGAGGAGCGGGAGCCCGAGCCGGAACCGACACCCCGCCCGGCCAAGCCGCCGCACGGCACCGGCGCCGCGCGCAGCGTCGGCTGATAACTAAAGGGACCAGTCATGAAGCTGCTCTATTTCGCCTGGCTCCGGACGAAGATCGGAGTCTCCCAGGAAGAAGTGGCGCCGCCGGACGAGGTCCGGGACGTCGCCTCGCTGATCGGCTGGCTCCAGACGCGCGGTCCCAACTTCGCCGATGCGTTGAAAAATCCGGCCGTGGTGCGGGTCGCGGTCAATCAGGAATATGTCCGTCCCGGCCACCCATTGGCCGCCGGCGACGAGGTGGCACTGTTCCCGCCGGTCACGGGGGGCTGAGCGGTATATGGCGATCCGGGTCCAGGCCGAAGATTTCGATATCGGCGCCGAACTCGCGGCGCTGACGGACGGCGATGTCACCATTGGCGGCGTCACCAGCTTCGTCGGGCTGGTGCGGGAAATGGGCTCCGGCCCCAGCGCGATGACGCTGGAACACTACCCCGGCATGACCGAGCGCCAGCTTGCCGAGATCGAGGCGGAGGCTCATGCCCGCTGGCCGCTCCAGGCCTCGCTGATCGTCCACCGCTACGGACGGCTGGAACCGGGTGATCGGATCGTTCTGGTCGCGACCGCCAGCAAACACCGGGAAGCGGCGTTCGAGAGCTGCCATTTCCTGATCGACTGGCTGAAGACCAGGGCACCGTTCTGGAAGCTTGAGGAAACCGCCGAGGGCAGTCACTGGGTCGAGGCGAAGGACAGCGACGACGCGGCAGCCGAAAAGTGGAAACTACGGTAGCCGCGACCTTTTCGCGTCATTAACTTTCCATAAGGAAGGTTGCGCAATTATCCGGCGAGTTTCACCGCCGGAGTTTTCAGATGCGCGCAGACCCAGAAATTATCTGCAACATGCTCAGGAAGCTCGCCAAGCCGAGCGCCGACCTGTCGTCCTTTGCGACCGAAGACGCGGTCGAGACGCTGCTGGAGAACTGGAAGGCGGCGATGCGCGACGGCGTAGCGCTCCAGGGCCTCGTCGCCGATGTGGACGGCGTGATCGAACACCTGAAGGACTTCCGCAACGGCATCGTGGCGATCTATCCCGAAGCCAAGCCGCAGTAATGCAAGGCCACAGTAAAGATCGAGACGATGCCGGATTACGACCCGGCATCGTCCCAGCCAAGCGCCCTTGCTCAGGACGCCTCCCCTACTCCGCCGCCGCCGCCGCGACAGTCACGCCGCGAACCAGCGCTTCGTAGTCCTCCATCAGCGTCCTGCACATCCGGCCCGGCGTGAACTTCAAGTCGCCGATCTGGCCGACCGGAGTTACTTCCGCCGCCGTCCCGGTCAGGAAGATCTCGTCGGCGCTCTTCAGCTCATCCGGCATGATCGCCCGCTCGATCACCTCGATCCCGCGCCGCTTCGCCAGATCGATCACCGTGCGGCGGGTTATGCCGTCCAGGAAGCAGTCCGGCGTCGGCGTGTGCAGCTTGCCGTCCGCGACCATGAAGAAGTTCGCGCCGGTCGCCTCGGCGATCTGGCCGCGATAGTCCAGCATCAGCGCGTCGTGAAAGCCGTTGTTCTCCGCCGCATGCTTGCTCATGGTGCAGATCATGTAGAGACCCGCCGCTTTGCTGGCCGTCGGAGCGGTATTGGGTGCCGGCCTCGCCCACTGGCTGATCTCCAGCTTGATGCCTGCCATGCGCGCTTCGGGCGTGAAGTAGCTGGGCCACTGCCAGCAGGCGATCACGACATGGATTTGGTTCTGCTGGGCCGCGACGCCCATCATCTCGCTGCCGCGCCATGCAACCGGGCGGACATAGGCATCCGAGTAACCCTGGGCCTTCACCACCAGATTGGTCGCGGCATCGATCTCAGCGACGCTGTAGGGCAGCTTGAAGCCAAGGATTTCGGCGGATCTGACCAGCCGTTCGGAATGTTCCGTCAGCTTGAAGACGGAACCGTTGTAAACCCGCTCTCCTTCGAATACACAACTTGCATAGTGCAGGCCGTGGGTCAGCACATGGACCTTGGCATCGCGCCAGGGGATCAGTTCACCATCGAACCAGATCTGTCCGTCGCGGTCATCGAAGGGAAGCATGGACATCACGAAGCACTTTCATTGTTAGATTATGTCCCGTCAAGGTGGGTTAGACGTAACATTCGGATCGTATTTGTGTCAACATGGCTGACGTAAAAACCGGAGTCAATCCGCTCTTCCTGCGTGAGGAGGAACTGCGCCAGGGGATAGAACTGCTGTTCTACGCCTATCGCGACTTCACCTCCGAACCCGATGCAATCCTTGGGAAAATCGGCCTCGGGCGAGCCCATCACAGGGTCATCTACTTCGTCGGCCGAAACCCCGCGATCACCGTGACAGAGCTGCTATCGATTCTGCGCATAACGAAGCAGAGCCTGTCGCGCGTGCTGAGCGAACTGGTGCGTTTAGGGTTCGTCACCCAGCGGCCGGGAACGCGCGACCGCCGGCAGCGATTGCTGGAACTGACCGAAAAGGGCATCGAGCTGGAGCGCCAGTTGTCGGAGAACCAGCGGCAGCGTATCGCGCGCGCCTACCGCAAGGCGGGCGCCGTGGCGGTGGAAGGTTTCCGCGAAGTCATGCTGGGCATCATTGATGACGAGGATAGGCCGAAGTTCACCGCCCGGATCGACCGCGCCGCCACGACGAAACGCTGAAGCACGGAACGCTGAAGCACAAAACGCTGAAAAGCCGGCATAGCCGTGACAGGATGATGTCACGGGAAGGAACAAGCCGGAATACGGGGGAAGCGGAATGACAGGAATGGCGATGACCGAGGAGATGCCCCATATCCTCGTGGTGGACGACGACCTCCGGCTGCGCGAGGTGCTCCGCAAGTACCTCGTCAAGAACGGCTTCATGGTGACGACGGCGCAGGACGCCGCCGATGCCCGCGCCAAGCTGGAAAGTCTCGCCTTCGACCTGCTCGTGCTGGACGTCATGATGCCGGGGGAAAGCGGCCTAGAACTGACCGAGAAGCTGCGGCGCGACAGTCAGGTGCCGATCCTGCTGCTGACCGCGCGCGGCGAGCTCGACGACAGGATCGCCGGCCTGGAGGCCGGTGCCGACGACTACATGAGCAAGCCGTTCGAGCCGCGCGAGCTTGTCCTGCGCATCGGGTCGATCCTGCGGCGCGTGCCGCGCCCGGTGGAGCCGATGGCCGACCTGCGGATCGGGCGCTGGACCTTCGTCCCCGACCGGGAGGAACTGCGCCGGGGCGACGAGATCGTGCGCCTGACCAGCGCTGAAGCGGCCCTGCTGCGGGTACTGGCGAGCCAGCCCGGCTCGATCCTGACGCGCGAGGAACTGGCCGACCGCGCCGGTATCGTCGGCAATGCCCGAACCGTGGACGTTCAGGTCAGCCGCCTGCGGAGCAAACTTGAAGACGATCCGCGCCTGCCGCGCTATCTCCACACCGTGCGCGGCGAGGGCTATGTACTGAGACCGGAATGACGTGACCGCTCCGACGATGCCCCGGAGCCATGAGGCTGGCAAGAAGATGACCGTGACGATCCCGGAACTGACCGCCCGCAGCTATGTCCCGCGCCGCCCCGGTTTCGGCGGGCTGATCAAGCGGATGCTGCCGCAGACGCTGTTCGGGCGCTCCCTGCTGATCATCGTCACCCCCGTCATCCTGCTTCAGGTCGTTGCGACTTGGATCTTCTACGACCGCCATTGGGATACCATGACCAACCGGCTGGCCTACGCCGTCGGCGGTGAGATCGGGATGGTGATCGAGCAGCTGGAGCGCGACGTCACCATGGCCGACCGCACGGAAACACTGTCCATGGCGGCACGGACGATGGATCTGATCATCACGTTCGAGCCGGATGCCATCCTGCCGCCGCAGCGCCAGAAGCTGTGCAGCCTGCTGGAACGGACGCTCGGCATGGCGCTGGATGAGCGGGTGCGCAAACCGTTCCTGATCGATACGCGCGTGGCGAGCAACTGGATCGAGATCCGCGTCCAGATGGCCGACGGCGTGCTGTCGGTGATGTCACCGGAACGCCGGCTGTTCAGTTCGACGACCTACATCTTCCTGCTGTGGATGGTTGGGGCCGCGATGGTGCTGTTCGCCATCGCCATCATCTTCATGCGCAACCAGATACGCCCGATCCGGCGTCTGGCCGCCGCCGCCGACGCCTTCGGCAAGGGCCGCGACGTGACCCGCTTCAAGCTGGAGGGCGCCACGGAGGTACGGCAGGCAGCAGCCGCCTTCCTGGTGATGCGCGAAAGGATACAGCGCCAGATCAGCCAGCGGACCGAAATGCTGGCGGGCGTTTCCCACGATCTGCGGACGCCGCTGACCCGCATGAAGATCCAGCTTGAGCTGTTCACCGATTGCGCGGACGTCGAAGATCTCAAGGCCGACGTGATCGACATGGAGCAGATGATCGAAGGCTATCTTGCCTTCGCCCGTGGCGAGGGTGCTGAAGCCCCCGTCCCCACCGACCTCAACCGGCTCATCAACGAGGCGGTCAGCAGCGCCCGGCGCGACGGCGCCATCGTGGACTTGCATTTGGAAGGCGAGTTGAGCCTGCCGCTCCGCCCCAACTCGGTCAAGCGCTGCCTCGCCAACCTGATCGGCAATGCGCGCCGCTATGCCGACCACGTCTGGGTGCAGGCCGGGCGGCGCGACGACGCGATCGAGATCACCGTGGACGACGACGGCCCCGGCATTCCCGCCAGTTCCCACGAGGACGTGTTCCGCCCGTTCTTCCGGCTGGAAGGCTCCCGCAACCGGTCGACCGGCGGTGTCGGCCTTGGCCTGACGATCGCCCGCGATGTCATCCGCAGCCACGGCGGCGATATCACGCTAAGCGACAGCCCACGTGGCGGTCTCCGCGCCGTGGTGAGGCTGCCGGTCTGAACCGTCTGCTCTTGCCTGAGGACAAATGGTCAGTACAGGCGCCCGCCATTTGGTACCTGACGCTCTGGGGTGACAAGCACGACCTCGCCATCAGCATCGGGAAACCCCAGGACCAGCACTTCGGACATGAACTTGCCGATCTGCTTGGGCGGGAAGTTGACGACTCCGGCGACCTGACGTCCGATCAGGCTTTCCAGCGTGTAATGGCGGGTGATCTGCGCGGAGGTCCGGCGCAGGCCGATCTCCGGCCCGAAATCGACCTGAAGCTTATAGGCGGGTCGACGCGCTTCCGGGTATGGTTCGGCGGCGATGATGGTGCCGACGCGGATATCGACCTTCAGGAAATCCTCGAAGGTGATGCTGGTTGTCGCCGCCTCTTCCGTACCCGCCATCTGCCGTCTCCCTGAAATTGTGAGGGTCCAACGCTAGCGAGCGGATGCGCAAAAGACAAGGCCGCCACCGGTTTCCCGGCGGCGGCCCCATCCACGGCATCTTGGCTATCTTCATGCCAGTCCCAAAGGGACCGGCCGGAGATACCTGGGCTTACTTGGCCTTGATCTGAGCGACCGAGGCCTTCAGCTCTTCCAGGCTCTCGCTGACGCGCTTGTTGATCACGTCGGCGGCCTCGGAGTTGGACTTGGCGACCAGCTCGGCCAGTTCACGGGCGTTGGAGAGCGCCTTTTCGAAAGCCAGCTTGACCAGATCGGCCTGCTTGGCGACCTTGTCTTCCGGCGAACCGGCGGCCATCAGCTCGGTCACGATGGTCGAGGTCTGCTCGATGGTCTGGCGAACGATTTCCGACTGGCGGCGGGCGACGGCCTGGAAGCCCTCGAACGCGAGCTGGTTGGCGGCGGTCAGCGCCTGAATGTTCTTCTGCTGGGAAGCCAGGACCGACTCCACATCGACGCCGGGGAGCTTGAACTCCGACATGATCTTGGAAACATCGGCGAACTTGGACATATCGACGTTGAAAAATGGGTTAGCCTTGGCCATCTGGATTTCCCTCGGAATGCGTTTCTCGTTGCTGCGCCGCAACATCGGTGATGCCGCATCATGCATACTGCGCAAATCTTCGTCAACTTCTTTTGTGCAACGCAACAAAGGGGTGGGTCACGCCGTTACGCTTGAATCGTCCGGCTTCGTGTCCGGAGCCTCGTCTCCCGTTCTCCTGCGTCGCCTTCCCCTGCGCCCAGGCAGGCTGTTGGAAAACTGCTCCGCCTGACGCAGCCTGGCGTCCAGCGCGGCCATGGTCCGCGACAGATCGGCGCTGTCATCGGTCAGCCAAACCTTGAATACCATCAAATAGATCACCGCCAGCCCCTTGACCCGGAGCATGCCAGCGATCCCGTCCGACGGGATGCCGGCCGCCTCCAACATCCATGACAGAGAACGTCTGAGGGAGCAGGCATGGACGGCGCCGGCGACCGGGTCGTTTCGCAAATCACGGGAAATACTTTCTAAACCACTCCTATAAGGAGTAAGCGCGTCAAAACGCCGCATCATCACGTCGAACAGGCGGTCCCTGGGAGTTTCGCTTTCGTCGCCGTCGGGACCTTCCGACAGGACGGCCTCGTCGATCCTCCGGGTGAAGCCTTTGAGAATGTCGGATTTGGTGGGAAATACGCGATAGATCTCGGCCAATGAAATCCCGGCCCTGGCGGCGATGTCGGCCATGGTCGTGGCCCGCCATCCCTTCTCTCCGGCGAGCGTCAGGGCGGTATCGATAATTTGACGCGACAGATCAGCCTTCTTGACCATGATCTCGGTGTTTCCCGTGCAGTTCGTTCGCTTTGACAATAAGATTGGGCCGTGGCCGCAAATGCCAAAGGCCGAATGTTAAAAGGTCGATGTTGAAGGTCCTGGCGGCAGGGTCGGTTTCCAGCGCAGGGAGACGATCTCCTTCATCAGGAGTTGACTGTGTGCATGGGCATGCGATGCTCTCCCACCTACTGGTTCGGGCACGAAAAAGGATGAATGCATTCCCTGGCTGGGCCTCCGGTTGCCTCGCGACACTGGCGCACCGGCTCCCCTACCTCACTCCCGATGAGGAACGCGACCTCGCGTTGAGATCGGCTGCCGGCGACATCGGGGCGGCCGAACGGCTGGTCGAAAGCCACTTGCGCGTCGTCGTCAAAATAGCGCGCAGCTATGGCCGCTTCGGCCTTCCTGTCAACGACCTGATCCAGGAAGGCACGGTCGGTCTGATTCAAGCGGTGCGCAAGTTCAACCCGGATGGCGGCGCTCGGCTGGGCACCTATGCGATGTGGTGGATCAGGGCGGCGATCCAGGACTATGTGGTCCGGTCGTGGTCGCTGGTTCGGGTGGGCAAAACCGCCGCGCATAAGGCCATGTTCTTCGCCCTGAAGAAAGTCGCGGCGGAACAGCGGACGACTTCCGCAGCCCTTGACGACGATGCGCTATCGGTCCTTGCGACACGCTTCGAATTGCCGGAGGCGGAGGTCTCCGGTCTGGCGCAGCGCATCGCGCGCTTCGACCGCTCGCTCGACGCCCCCCTGCGCGGCGGCGAGGGAGAAGACGGGACCGCAATGATCGATCACCTGACCGCCGATCAGCCCAATCCCGAAGAAATA
>DASQKT010000783.1:0-4020 GCA_035630415.1 Skermanella sp. | reverse complement strand
CCCATGCGAACGACTTCATGAGTTCGGAGGAAGTCGTTCCGGCCAGCGCCGGGCTGCTGCTGATGTTCGGCCTTGGCTCCGCCGCCGGTCCGATCCTCGCCTCCCACGTGATGGGGCTGGCGGGCTTCAACGGGCTGTTCCTGTATATCGGCGCCATCGCGGGCATGCTGGCGCTGTTCACGCTCTACCGCATGACGGCGCGGCAAGCGAAACCGCTGGAGGAACAGGGCGTCTTCGTGCCCATGCCGCAGACCGCCACCACCCCGATCGCGATGGAGCTGAGCCCGCGCGCGGAAGCCGCCAACGAGGATTCGGCGCAGCTTGCCTTCGACTTCGACGCGGCGCCGGAAGCCATCGGGGATGCGCCTCCCCAGGCCGAAGCGGCGGAGTGAAGATGGCGGCTTCGGCTCCTGGTCGCGGAAATAATGGAGCCTCCGGCAACGTTATTAAACCTGTAATGCCTTTGCGCCATATTGCGGACACGCTGATCGCTTCAAAATTGGCGAAATGACATTACGGGGCCGTTCGGCCCCGCATCTGGATGCCGCACCCCCACTGGAAGGCCGTTTGCCGTGCTTCCCCCCTTAGTCGCCGACCGGCTCCGCCGTTTCGTTCCCTCCGCGCACGCATGGCTGGGACTTATGACGGCGGCGCTGCTGTTTCTCGGATCGGGCCTGATGGGATCGGGCATGGCCGGCGCGGAGGATATCCGGTTCTTCCGGATCGGAACCGGAACGACGGGCGGAACGTATTTCCCGGTCGGCGGGATGCTTGCCAACGCGATCAGCAATCCACCGGGATCGCGGCCCTGCGACCGTGGCGGAAGCTGCGGCGTCGCCGGATTGATCGCCGTGGCGCAGGCGACTCAGGGATCGGTCGAGAACCTGAAGGAGATGCGGACCGGCACGCTCGAATCGTCGCTGTCGCAGGCCGACATCGCGTTCTGGGCGCATCAGGGGATCGGCCCTTACAAGGGTCAACCGGCTTTCGAGCAGCTGACCGCGATCGCCAACCTCTACACCGAGACGGTGCATGTCGTGGTCCGGGCCGAAAGCGATATCCGGAACATCGGCGACCTGCGCGGCAAGGTGGTCTCGGTCGGCGAGGAAGGCTCCGGCACGCTGGTCGAGGCGCGCGTGATCCTGGAGGCCTATGGCCTCAGCGAGAAGGACATGCAGGCGCGCTACCTGAAGCCCGGTCCCGCCGGCGACCGGCTGGTCGAGCACGATATCGACGCCTTCTTCATCGTCGGCGGCCATCCCGTCGCCGCCGTGGCGGAAGCCGCCGCGCGCACCCCCGTCAGGCTGCTGTCGTTCGACGATCCGCACGGCAAGAGCCTGAAGGAGCACCTGCCCTTCTTCACCGAATCGGTGATTGACGAAGGCGTCTACGAAGGTGTCCTGGCGACCCGGACCCTGGGCGTCGGCGCCCAATGGCTGGTGCGCGGCGACGTGCCCGAAGAACTGGTCTACGGCATCACCCGCGCGCTGTGGCACCCGAACACGCGCCGGCTGCTCGACAGCGGACATCCCAAGGGGCCGTCGATCCAGCTTGCCAACGCCCTGAACGGATTGGCGGTCCCCCTGCATCCGGGAGCCGCGCGCTACTACCGCGAAGCCGGCGTCCTGAAGGAAGCGGCCGAGCCGGAAGCGCCGCCCGTGGACAAGGCCCCGACCCCCGAAGAGCCGGTCACCCGCGACGACGCGCCGGCGCAATAGGCGATCTTAGAGCAGCGCGCCCCACGGCTCCGCGGCGCCGGCGGCGTACCATTCGCGCATGGCGGGCAACCCAAGCACGGTGGAGACGTACGCCTGGGAAACCTCGTCCAAATCGACGCAATAGGTATCAAGCCGCGTACAGACTGGCGCGTACATGGCGTCGGCTGCCGAGAACCGGCCGAACAGGAACGGACCATCGGCGCCGAAACGAGCCCTGGCGTCGCGCCAAAGCTGGGTGATGCGGGCGATATCGGCCAGGGATTCGGGCGTACGTCCCTCCTGCGGATGCTTGTCGGTCACGTCCATCGGCATGTTCCTGCGCAGATCGACGAAACCGGAATGCATCTCCGCCGCGATCGAGCGGGCGACGGCGCGGGCGCCGCGATCGTCGGGCCACAGCCCCGCCTCGGGATAGGTTTCCGCTAGATACTCCAGGATCGCCAGCGAGTCATAGACGGTCAGGTCGCCGTCGATCAGCACCGGGACCTTGCCGGCTGGCGAATACCGCAGGATCTCGGCCTTGGTTTCCGGCTGGCGCAGGGGAATGGTGATCTCGTCGAACTGCACGCCGATCTGCTTCAGCGCCAGCCAGGGACGCAATGACCACGATGATGAGGCTTTATTGCCGATGACGAGGGTAAGATCGCTCATATTGTCCGCCGGTTTCTTCTGGATTGATGATTTCGCGGGAGATTAGTTGTTAGCAGCCCAAGCTGAAAGCATCCTGTGGATACTCCATGAAGCCATCCGGCGCTTCAGGCTTTTCAGAGGCAGCCCGGCAGGCCATGTTGGAAGACATTGCATCCTTGGGCCGCATATGTGGCTTCTTCCCGTCCATGCCATGAAGGAACAGTGACTTGCTGACCCACCTGCGCCCTACCGCCGGCGCCGATTCGGTTCCGCTCACCCCCGTAACCAAGGATGGCCTGGAAAGCTGGCTGTCCGGACAGCCGGCGACGGTCCGCGCCTGGGTCGCCGGCATCGGCTTCAAGGGAGAGCCGGGCAAGACGGCGCTCCTGCCCGGTACCGACGGCGGCTTCGCCCGCGTGCTGGCCGGCATCGATGCGGCAGACTTCTGGGCCTATGGCGGCCTTCCGGCATCGCTGCCCGCAGGCGATTACCATATCGATGCCGATCTCGACCAGGAAACGGCGACACGCGCGGCGCTTGGCTGGGCGCTGGGCACCTACGCCTTCACCCGCTATAAGTCCGGCAACGGCAAGACCTTCGCGACGCTGGCATGGCCGGAACGGGCCGACCGCGCGGCGGTCGAGCGCATCGCCACGGCGACGTATCTCGTCCGCGACCTGATCAACACACCCGCCAGCGATATGGGGCCGGAGGAGCTTGCCCAAGCGGCCGAGACGCTGGGGGACGAGTTCGGCGCCAAGGTCAAGGTGATCGTCGGCGACGACCTGCTCAAGAAGAACTATCCGGCCATCCACGCCGTCGGCCGCGCCAGCACGCGGGCTCCCCGGCTGATCGACCTGACCTGGGGCGACAAGGACGCGCCGGGCGTGACGCTGGTCGGCAAGGGCGTCTGCTTCGATACCGGCGGCTTGGACCTGAAGCCGTCCAGCGGCATGCTGCTGATGAAAAAGGACATGGGCGGGGCAGCCCATGTGCTGGGCGTCGCCCGGATGATCATGATGGCGGAGCTGCCGGTCCGCCTGCGGGTGCTGATCCCGGCGGTCGAGAACTCCGTCTCCGGCGACGCCTTCCGTCCGCTCGACGTGCTGGCGACCCGCAAGGGCCTGAGCGTCGAGGTCGGCAATACCGACGCCGAGGGCCGTCTGGTGCTGTGTGACGCGCTGGCCAAGGCGGTGAACGACAAGCCCGAGGTGATCATCGACTTCGCCACCCTGACCGGCGCCGCCCGAGTCGCGCTGGGTACGGAGCTTCCGGCGCTGTTCAGCAACGACGACGCCCTGGCGGACGGGCTGCTGAAGGCGGCCGAGTCGCAGTCCGATCCGATGTGGCGCCTGCCCTTGCATCAGCCCTACGCCAAGCTGCTGGACAGCAAGGTGGCCGACCTCAACAACGTCGGAAGCGGACCGTTCGCGGGGGCTATCCTTGCGGCCTTGTTCCTGGAGCGATTCGTCGAGAAGACCACGCCGTGGGCGCACCTGGACGTCATGGCATGGAATCCGTCGTCCAAACCGGGACGGCCCGAAGGGGGTGAAGCCTTGGGTATGCGTGCGGTTTACTCTTATTTGGAGAACCGCTATGCCAAAAGCGCTTAAACTCTTGCTCAAAAGGGATCGTTTCGGCAGATTCCCGGTTGCGACCCGATACGTCCGGG
>DASQKT010000782.1:0-2194 GCA_035630415.1 Skermanella sp. | reverse complement strand
TCGACCTCGACCCAGCAGACGCCCTGCTCGGCGGCGGTGCGGATGCCGGCCAGCGTGTTTTCCGGCGCGTACCCTCTGGCGCCCCGGTGGCCGATGGTTCTGGGAAATCGGATCATGATGGAGGACGAGGTCCCTTTGCTGCTAGCGTGGATCTATGTGGGTGGGTGGTTTGGCGGGTGCGACCACCATATAGTGCCTCTACGCCGAAGTTGAGTACCGCCCACATCACGAGTCCCATATTTATGAAGAGAACTCCTACGGCGCGCAGCCTGGACGGCTTGGTTGCCGCAGGCGCGCTGGCGCCGGAGCGGGCCGCGGCCCTGGGCCGTGTCGCCGACCGCTACGCCATCGCCGTGACGCCCTATCTGCTCGACCAGTTCGAAGGAGCTGAACCGGACTCTCCGCTGGCGCGCCAGTATCTGCCCTCACTGGCCGAGCTTGAGGTGACGCCGGAGGAACGGGCGGACCCGATCGGGGACGATGCTTGGTCGCCAGTCAAGGGGATCGTCCACCGCTACCCCGACCGCGTGCTGCTGAAGGCGCTGCACGCCTGCCCGGTCTATTGCCGCTTCTGTTTCCGCCGCGAGATGGTCGGCCCCGGCGGCGATGCCCTGGACGCAACGGAGCTTGCGGCGGCGCTGGATTACATCCGGCAGCGGAACGACGTGTGGGAGGTGATCCTGACCGGCGGCGATCCGTTGATGCTGTCGCCGCGCCGTCTGGAGGAAATCGTTTCGGCCCTGGATGCGATGCCCCATGTCGGGGTGATCCGTTTCCACACCCGCGTTCCGGTGGCCGATCCGGAGCGGATAAGCGCTGATTTGCTGGCGGCGCTGAAGGTGTCGGACAGCGCCGTCTGGGTGGCAGTCCACTGCAACCATCCGGACGAACTGACGGCGGAGGCCACGGCGGCGCTGGGGAAACTGGCCGATGCCGGCATTCCGCTGGTCAGCCAAAGCGTTCTGCTGCGGGGGGTGAACGACGATGCCGCCGTCCTGGAAGCCCTGTTCCGGGGCTTAGTGCGGGCGCGCGTGAAGCCGTACTACCTCCACCACGGCGATCTGGCGCCGGGAACCGCGCATTTCCGCACCGGGCTGGACGAGGGGCGAGAGCTGGTCAAGCGCCTGCGCGGCCGGGTGTCGGGGCTGTGCCAGCCTGCCTACGTGTTGGACATCCCCGGCGGGCACGGCAAGGCGCCTGTCGGGCCGGACTGCCTGAGCGGCGATGCGGAAGCCGGGTATGTGGTGGAGGATTACCGGGGCATGCGGCACGCTTACCCGCCGGTGACGGAGAAGTTATAGCAATCAGGCTGAGTTCAGCCCGTCAATGCAGGGGATCGGCGAACATGGCCTCCAGGGAAGGCGCCTTGAAGATGGCACGTGTCCACCGGTCGAGGTCTTCCACGGTGGCGGATCGAACCTTTTCTTCGACTGTCTCGGAAGCCGCTCCGAAGCGATCCTCTATGATGAGCAGCAGTGTCTTCGCCAATGCGTTCTGTTCGCCCTTGGCGTAACCCTCGGCTTCGTACCACTCACCGATCGTCGGCATGATCCTATCCTCCTGCCCTGGTAGCACCCGGCCCAATGCGGCCTTCAGACGCTCCCTGTAATGGAAATCGCCTGATTTGAAAAGATATCTGACCACGATGCGGATGACGGCCAAGTCGATCAGTGCCGCAGCACCCAGCAGGCGGTCCAGGGTGACATCCGGGTCGTCGTCCCTGGTCGCATATTTCAGCATCAGCAGTCCCGCCTGCAATTCCGGATGACGCGATAGCTCTGCATCGGGAAGGGCGGACAGGTTCACCAGACTATAGCCGAAATCGAGCGGTCCCGCCGCCCGCATTTCGGCAGGCATGCCATGGGCGTCACCCAGGGTCGTTGGCAGCGACCAGCGGTCGGCGCCATGATACAGGACGATCGCGAAGACTGCCGCAGGCACTATCCACACGGTACCGTCGGGGTTGCGCCGCCGTCTGGCGCCGCGTGTCGCGGCTCCGCTCAAGCAGTTAAGTATCTGGACCAGCGTGTCTCCCTCGGGGGAGCTTTTATGTTCCACCATCGTCCAGATCAGCAGAGGTTCGCCATCCAGCGTGTCGAGGCTGAAGACACGGTCGCCGCGATGCTCCGACAGGGCGGGATCGATGAAGCTTTCCGACCGGTCGGTGGCCGGGTCGGCCGTCAGACGCGCCACG
>DASQKT010000781.1:0-3615 GCA_035630415.1 Skermanella sp. | reverse complement strand
GTTCAAGAGCGTCCGCACATCGGGTTCGGCGCTCGGCCTGACGATGGAGGGTCTGGTCGACGTCGGGACGGACGGGGCGGAGTTGCAGGGAACGATCGTGCCTGTCTACGGCCTGAACCGCCTGCTGGGCATCATCCCGCTGCTGGGTAACATCGTGACCGGCGGCGAGGGTCAGGGCGTCTTCTCCGCCACGTACAGGATCGACGGGAAACTCAGCGATCCCAACGTCAGCGTCAATCCGCTGGCCGTGCTGGCGCCGGGATTCCTGCGGAACCTGTTCTTCCTGGATCATGACCCAGGGGTCAAGAAGGACCCCTGGGTCTATGAGTATCCGGAGTCGGATTGAAGGGGTAGCTCTCACCCCACCTTGACCAGCACGTGCCGCTTCTTGCCGGCGGACAGCTTCAGCACGCCATCCGCATTCAGATCGGCCGCCGTCACGGCGCGGGCTTCGTTCCCGATCGCCTCGTCGTTGAGGCGGGCGCCGTTGCCCTTGATCAGTCGGCGGGCTTCGCCCTTGGACGCGGCAAGCTCGGCGCGGACCAGCAGATCGACCACCGGGATGCCGGCGGCCAAGTCGTTCGATGTCACCTCGATCGTCGGCAACCCTTCCGCCAGCGCCCCCTGCTCGAAGGTCCGTCTGGCGGTTTCCGCCGCTTCCAGCGCTGCCGCTTCACCGTGGGCGAGCTTGGTCGCCTCGAAGGCCAGCCGCTTCTTCGCCTCGTTGATGCCGGCGCCTTCGAGCTTTTCAAGCTCGGCGATTTCCTCCAGCGACAGTTCGGTGAACAGCTTCAGGAAGCGGCCGACATCGCCGTCCTCCGTGTTGCGCCAGAACTGCCAGTAGTCGTAGGACGACAGCCGGTCGGCGTTGAGCCAGACGGCGCCGCCCTGCGACTTGCCCATCTTGACGCCGGACGAGGTCATGATCAGCGGTGTCGTCAGGCCGAACAGGCTTGCCTGCTCGACCCGGCGGCCCAGTTCGACGCCGTTGACGATGTTGCCCCACTGGTCCGACCCGCCCATCTGGAGCCGGCAGCCGGCCCGGCGGAACAGTTCCAGGAAGTCGTAGGCCTGGAGGATCATGTAGTTGAACTCCAAGAACGTCATCGGCTGCTCACGCTCCAGCCGCAACTTTACGCTGTCGAAGGTCAACATGCGGTTGATCGTGAAGTGGACGCCCATGTCGCGCAGGAAGGTGATGTATTCCAGCTTTTCCAGCCAGTCGGCGTTGTTGACCATGACGGCGTCGGTCGGGCCGTCGCCGAATGTCAGGAACTGGCCGAACACGCGCTTGATGCTCGCCATGTTGGCGGCGATCTGCTCGTCCGTCAGCATCTTGCGGCTTTCGTCCCGGCCGGTCGGATCGCCGATCTTGGTCGTGCCGCCGCCCATCAGGACCACCGGCTTGTGGCCGGTGCGCTGGAGCAGGCGCAGCATCATGATCGAGACGAGGTGTCCGATATGCAGGCTGTCCGCCGTGCAGTCATAGCCGATATAAGCGGTGACGACTCCTTCGGAGGCCAGTTTGTCCAGGCCTTCCACATCCGTGCACTGATGGATGAAGCCGCGCGCCGACAGGGTGCGCAGAAATTCCGAACGGAGATCGCTCATCACGCTGTTCCAGGGTTTGATGCAAGGTTTAGTCAAGGCGCGTCTGTTAGCATAAAGGGCCTGACCGAGCCAGCGGGGCTTGCGGCATTGCGGTTCTTCCATCACCTTCCATCCTCCACCAGCAACGGCAGTGAAGCCATGACGTCCTCTCCCCTGCGGACAGCCCTGGGCCTGATGAGCGGCACCTCGCTCGACGGGATCGACGCGGCGCTGATCCGCACCGACGGCATCTCCCACGTCGAGACTGGCGCGCATCTGACGATCCCCTATGGCGACGAATTCCGGGCCAAGCTGCGCGGTTGCCTGGGCGGCAAGGGTCCCGTGGCGGAGGTCGAGCGCGAATTGACCGAACTGCATGCCGACGCCGTGAAGCGGCTGGCGCGGGAGGCGGGCGGTGTCGATCTGATCGGCTTCCACGGCCACACGATCTTCCACGCGCCCGATCAGGGCAGGACATGGCAGATCGGCGACGGGTCGCTGCTGGCGCGGCTGACCGGCATCCCCGTCGTGTTCGACTTCCGGACCGCCGACGTCGCGGCCGGCGGCCAAGGCGCTCCGCTGGTGCCGCTGTTCCACCGGGCGCTGGCATCTGCGCTGGAACGGCCGCTGGCGGTGCTCAACATCGGCGGCGTCGCCAACGTGACGTGGCTGGGGCACGGCGATGACGACGTGCTGGCCTTCGACACCGGACCGGGCAACGCCCTGATCGACGACTGGGTGCTGTCGCGCACGGGCCGGGGCTTCGATTCGGACGGAGCGCTGGCGGCTTCCGGCACGATCGACCAGGACGTGCTGGCGCGCCTGATGAGTTCCCCCTATTTCGGCCAGCCCGCCCCGAAGTCGCTGGACCGCGACGCCTTCGACCCGTCGCCGGTCTCGGCCCTGAGCGCCGCCGACGGCGCCGCGACGCTGACCGCCTTCACGGCGGCGTCGATTGCCCGGTCCGCCGAACTGCTGCCGGAACCGCCCGCCCGCTGGCTGGTGACGGGCGGCGGCCGGCTGAACGGCTTCCTGATGGGTCTGCTGCGGCAGATGCTGGGAACGGTGGTCGAGCCGGTGGATGCGGTGGACTGGCAAGGCGATGCCCTGGAGGCGCAGGCGTTCGGCTATCTGGCGGTACGCAGCCAACTAGGCTTGCCGCTGAGCCTGCCCGGCACGACAGGCGTGCCGCAGCCGGTAACCGGCGGGCGCTTCAGCGCGCCCTGAAGAAGAATGCTCCGGGAGCGGGGGCGCCTCCCCGCTTCCCGGAACCCGGCTGACCTTATTCCGCGACCGCCGCCATGCGGCTGCCGAGCGCATTGTCGAGGTAGTCGTCGACATGCTTGTCGAGTTGTTCGACGTGGTTGGAGAACAGGTGCGTCGCACCGTCCACCAGCCGGTAGTCGATCCGGATGTCGCGCTGGTGCGACAGCTTGTTGACCAGCTTATGGACGCTCTGCTCCGGCACCAGTTCGTCCTTGTTGCCGTGGACGATCAGGCCGCTGGACGGACAGGGCGCCAGGAAGCTGAAGTCGAACGAGTTGGCCGGAGGGGCCACCGAGATGAAGCCGTCGATCTCGGGCCGGCGCATCAGCAACTGCATGCCGACCCAGGCGCCGAACGAGTGGCCGGCGATCCAGCACGCCGAGGCGTTGGGGTTGAAGGTCTGGAGCCAGTCGAGCGCCGATGCCGCGTCGCTCAGCTCGCCCTCGCCCCGGTCGTAGGTGCCCTGGCTGCGCCCGACACCCCGGAAATTGAACCGGAGGGTCGAAAATCCCCGGCGTCCGAACGCGTGAAACAGGGTGTAGACCACCTTGTTGTTCATCGTTCCGCCATGCTGCGGATGGGGATGCAGGAACAGCGCCACGGGGGCGTTGGGCTGCTTGCCGTGAACATACCGGCCTTCGATCCGTCCGGCCGGTCCATTGATCATTACTTCAGGCATTGCGGTGTGGGTCCCGGCGAAAACAGGTTGGCCCATACCTGACGGTATGAGTGGGCGGGGCTCGTTGATAACCGAGAAAG
>DASQKT010000780.1:0-7573 GCA_035630415.1 Skermanella sp. | reverse complement strand
GGTAGTGGACTGGTGGGGCGTTACGGGCAAGCCGGCCAACGCCCTGGTGATCAACCAGATCGACTCGGATGGATTTTATGACTTGCTGACGGAGCGGCTGGCGCGCCTTTGACGGCGCACCGCTGTCTCTACTCCGCTCCGGCCAATGCCATGTCCGCCTGGATCGCACGGCGCTTCACCGACTCCTGACGGGCGGCATCGCGGCGGCGGGCGATTTCATAGATGAAGGCGCCCAGGATGGTCAGGCCGATCATGATGACGGACAGGGCGTTGACGGCGGGGGTCAGCCCGGTGCGGACCTTGGACGCGATATAGACGGTCAGGGTGGTGTCCAGCCCGCGCACGAAGATGGTCGTGTTGTAGTTCTCGAAGCTTTGCAGGAAGGCGATGAAGGCGGCGGACAGGATCGCCGGCATCAGGTAGGGCAGGGTGATCCGGCGGAACACCTGGAGATGGCTGGCGCCGAGGTCGAGTGCGGCTTCCTCCAGCGTCAGGTCGAAGCGTTGCAGGCGAGCCATGAACAGGAGCATCGCATAGGCCGCGATGAAGCTGGACTGGGCGATCACGGTCAGGAAGATGCCGCCCTTGACGTCCAGCCAGCGGTCCCAGAACACCAGCGTCGAGATGCCGATGATGACGCCCGGAGTCAGCAGTGGCGAGACCATCACGGCGTAGAGCACCGTCCGCGCCTTGCTGTGCAGACGGTACAGCAGCAGCGCCGCCGACAACCCGATCGGGACGGCCAGGACGATCACGCCGACTCCGATCAGAAAACTTGTCCACAGAGCTGTCCACATGGCCCGGTCGTTCCATAGCACCGTGAACCAGTCGAGCGTGAAGCCCATCCAGGGCGCCACCGTGGGGAAGCGGCTGGTGTTGAACGTGGCCGCCGTCATGATGATCAGCGGCAGGAACAGATAGCCGAAGAACAGCACCATATAGGCCGTCACCAGCGAGGATCGGATACGGTCCGCCGTCATGTCACTTGGCTCCCCTTACTTCGCGACATCGGTCAGGCCGACCTTGAAGATCCGCATCATCAGCAGGATGAAGCCGACGCACAGGACCAGCAGGATGAAGGCGTAGGCGGCACCCTGGTTCCAGTTTCCGCCTTCGAAGAACCAGTTGTAGATGATCTCGGTGAACCAGCGGCTGCTGGGGCCGCCGAGCAGGGCCGGGACGGCGTAGCTTCCCGCCGCCAGCATGAAGGTCATGATGCAGCCGACCGCAATGCCGGGCTTGGCGTGGGGGATGACGATGCGGCGATGGATGCGCAGCCAGCCGCTGCCCAGGTCGCGTGCGGCTTCGATCTGGTTGCGGTCGAGCGACTCGATCGCGTTGTAGAGCGGGAACACCATGAACAGGATATACACATAGACCATGCCGACGATCACGCCGGCCGGGCTGCCGAGCAGACGGACGGGCTGGTCGAGCAGGCCCAGCCAGACGAGCGCCAGATTGAGCGGGCCGTTGAAGGCCAGGATGATGTACCAGGCGAAGGTCCGGAGCAGTTCGTTGATCCAGAACGGGATCACCAGCAGCAGGATCAGCAGCGGCAGCGACTTGGGCCGCGCCACCTGCGCCATGAAATAGGCGACGGGATAGCAGACTGCGAACGTGATCGCGGTGACCAGAGTGCTGGCCCAGATGGTCTGGAGGAAGATGCTCCGGTGGATCGTGTTGTTCCAGAGGGTGACGTAGTTGCGGGCGGTGTAGACGTCTTCTGGCCCGCCCAGCTTCGCCGGCGGCAGGCTCGGGCGAAGCGAGAAATCGATCATCAGCAACTGCGGCAGCACTATCAGCATTACGACCCAGAAGGCGCACAGTGCGACGATCGCGGCGGTCAGGCCTGGGCCGTAGCGGCGCAGCACCTCTTTCATGACACGTCTTCGGACTGGGGAAGGACGACGGCGTCTTCGGGGCGGAAGGTTATCCGCGCGGTGGTGCCGGGCTGCCAGGGGGTGCCGGAGCCATTGCTGTTGCCGGTGTCGGCGTTGGTGGTCTGGACGACGATGGTCCGGCCCTGAACCGGTTCCAGGAAGACGTTGACGAAGGCGCCCTCGAACTCCTGGTGGCTGACGGGGCTTTCGACGATGTTGTGGTCGGCGGCGCCATCGGCCGGCTGCATCCGCTCGGGCCGGACGAAAAGGATCGCCTCGTCGCCCTCGCGCAGGTCGCGCGGGTTGCGGCCGACCATCTTGCCGGCGGGCGTGTCGATGGCGGCCCTGCCGCCGGCGGCCGCGATGACGCGGCCGGTGAATCGGTTGGTCTCGCCCACGAAGGAAGCGACGAAGGCGCTGGCCGGGTCGTCGTAGATCGACCGGCCGTCGCCGACTTGGCAGAGCACGCCGCGCGACATCACGCCGATCCGGTCGGACATCGTCAGCGCTTCGCCTTGGTCGTGGGTGATGTAGATGAAGGTGACGCCGGTGCGCTTCTGGATGTCGCGCAGTTCGGAGCGCATGTGCTGGCGCAGCTTGAGGTCGAGGGCAGACAGCGGCTCGTCCAGCAGGAGGACAGCCGGCTCGACCGCGAGCGCTCGGGCGATGGCGATGCGCTGGCGCTGGCCGCCGGACAGTTCGGTCACCTTCTTGTCCGCCGTGTCGGGCAGGGCCACGAGGTCCAGCAATTCCTTGACGCGGCGGCGGCGGTCGGCGGAGGCGATGCCCCGGACTTCCAGGCCGAAGCCGATGTTCTCGGCCACTGTCATCAGTGGGAAGAGGGCGAGGTTCTGGAAGATCAGGGCGGTCGGCCGCTTGTTGGGGCCGATGCCGCTCATGTCCTTGCCGCCGATCCGGATGACGCCCGATGTCGGCTCCATGAAGCCGGAGATCATGCGCAGGATCGTCGTCTTGCCGCAGCCGGACGGTCCCAGGAAGCTGAAGAACTCGCCCGCAGGGATGGTCAGATGCACGTCGGAAACGGCGGTCAATGCGCCGAAGCGCATGGTGACGTGGTCCAGTTCGATGTCCTGGCTCATGAATCCTCTTGGAAAGGGCGCCGGTCCCCTGGTCGAAACGGGTCGAACTGGGGAGCGGCGCCGGTCCTTTACGCCGCCAGGAAGCGGTCCTGATATTCGTTGCGGATCGAGACGTACCACGGTTCCTGGATCGGCCACCACCACAGCTTATCCAGCGCGTCGCCCGGATAGGCCGCGGCGAAGAATTGCTTGTTGAAGTCGCTCAGGTGAGCCTCCGCCCCCTTGGCCGTGGTGTTGATGCTGGTGTGGTTGGAGTAGAGCGCACCCGCTTCCGGCGTGTAGTACCAGTTGATCCATTCATAGGCTTGGGCGAGGTTCTTCGCGCCCTTGGTGATGCAGAAGCCTTCCATCCAGGCGAGCGCGCCTTCCTTCGGCGCCACGAAGCCGACCGGCAACTTTTCCTTGCCCAGGGTCGCGGCGGAGCTGTCCCAGGTCTGGCCGATGACGCAGCCGTTGGTGCGGAAAGCGCCTTGAGCCTCGTTCTCGTTGGACCAGAACTGGCCGACCGATGCCTTGTTCGCGGAGGCGACCTTGATGATAGCGTCGAAGTTGGCCCGCGCTTTCGCCTCGTCGGCGAACTGCTGCTTGACCGGGTGCGGCAGCTTGCCCTGGCTCTCCAGCCACAGGGCGATGCCGATCAGGCTGGAATGGCCGCGCACCGTGACCCGGCCCTTGTATTCCGGCTTCCACAGGTCGCCGTAACTGGCTTGGCCGTATTTCAGGGGGGCGGCCGAGGTGTCGAAGGCGATCGCTTCGGTGCCCCAGTCGCTGGGCGCCATATAGCGCTTGCCGGCGACCACGCCGCCCATGCCGGCGGAGCCCTTGACCGCCGAATCGATGCAGCCGTCGAACTTGACCTTCGACTCGTCGAGCGGCTGGACCAGATCGAACTCGACGTAGTTCGGCACGCGGTCCACGGTCGGCATGATGATGTCGAAGCCTGCGCCGCCAGAGGCGCGGAGCTGGTTCAGCAGCTCGTCGTTGGTGCCGTATTCGGTCAGCGCCGGCTTGATGCCGGTCTTCTTCTCGAAGTCGGCCAGCATCTCGGGCGAGATATAGCCGGACCAGGCGAAGACCCTGAGTTCACCGGAGGCGGCCCGCGCGTTGCGGACGATGAAGGGACCTGCCGCCGCCAGGGTGGCCGCCGCTGCTGCCCCCTGGAGCAGGGTGCGGCGGGTGAAGCTCTTCGCTGCGAGCTGGGTTGCCCGGCTGCTGTCTTTTTCCAAGCTGTCGCTCATCGTCTCTTGTTCTCCCTGAACGCTTCCGCTCACGCCGTTTTTATCGTGGCCGCCGGACTATGATGCAGACGGGCGCCGGACGGCAATTTGGCACGAGCGGGTCCGCCAAATTTTCATCAATGTGTCATGGGTTTTCCCCGGCGCGCAACAGCCCAACCGGTAACGATATCAAACCCTTTGGCGGATTTTAGCGCGTGGGACGGGACGAGGGGAGAGGGGGTGGGCCGGACGGGATCATGGCCGGCGATGCCGGGGTTCAGACATGCCAAAGGGGGCGAAAGCCCCCTTTGATAGTTTGATCCTTAACGCAGTCCGCTTAAGCGGCACGGCCCCATTGAGTGGCCTCGGCATCAAGGTGTCAGAGAATTAGACCGTCTTTGATGCAAGGTCAAGGGGGTAATTTAATATTCCGTTATGCCGCTTTGCAGCATCAAATATAATACTGCGACAGCGGCGAGAAGCCGTTGAAGTTGACCGAGGCGTAGGTGGTCGTATAGGCGCCGGCCGAATGGATGTGGACGAGATCGCCGATCCGCAGATCCAGCGGAAGCTGGTAGTCGGCCTTCTCGTACAGCACGTCGGCGCTGTCGCAGGTCGGGCCGGCCAGGATGACGCCTTCGGTGTCGCCGCTGCCGTCGCGGTGAGTCCTGATCGGGTACTGGATCGCCTCGTCCATCGTCTCGGCCAGTCCGCCGAACTTGCCGATGTCCAGGTAGACCCATCGTCGGTTGTCGTTGGCCGACTTGCGCGAGATCAGCACGACTTCGCTCTGGATCACGCCGGCGTTGCCGACCATGCTGCGGCCCGGCTCGACGATCGTTTCCGGCAGGCGGTTACCGAAGTGATGGCGCAGCGACTCGAGGATCGTCATGCCGTAGGTCTCGGCCTCGGGCACATCGGTGCGGTACCGCGTGGCGAAGCCGCCGCCCAGGTTGACCATGCCGAGCGTGATGCCGAGCGCTTCCAGGTCGCGGAACATCTCCGCCACGGTGCGCAGCGCGGTATCCCACTGGGTCGGGTCCTTCTGCTGGCTGCCGACATGGAAGGAGACGCCGTAGGGGACGACGCCCTTTTGGGCGGCTGCCACCAGCAACTGACGAGCCATGGAGGGATCGCAGCCGAACTTGCGCGACAGCGGCCATTCGGCGCCTTCGCCCGAGGTCAGGATGCGGCAGAATACGCGGCTGCCCGGCGCCGACTCGGCGATCTTCTCCAGCTCTTCGATGCTGTCGAATGCGAACAGGCGAACACCCAGTTCATAAGCCTTCGCGATGTCGCGCTGCTTCTTGATGGTGTTTCCAAAGGAAATGCGCTCCGGCGGTGCGCCGGCGGCCAATGCCATCTCGATCTCGGGAACGCTCGCGGTATCGAACGAGGAGCCCTTCGCGTTAAGCAGCGACAGAATTTCAGGCGCAGGGTTGGCCTTGACCGCGTAGTAAATCTTCGCGTCGGGCAAGGCTGCGGTCAGAGACCTGAAGTTCTCTTCAACGATATCAAGGTCAACCACCAGACAGGGAGTGGCCGGCTGCTGCTCCGCCAGGAAACGGGCAATCTTCTCGTTCATCTCAGTCTCCCGAGAAACAGTAAGGAGTTATGTGATGGGTGTGTGGGGCAGGGTCGGGCTGCGGCCGGCGTCACCAGGACGCGGGCAGAACCCTAGGGCCGTTTAAGGCCTGCACACAATCGACCACTATACGATGGGCGACCGAGATGCTTGAACTGAGGCGGATGGGCGTGCGGCCCACCGACAACAACATGAAACATAGTATCCTCCAAGACGCCGCCTTGCTTAAGGGACGGTCGGGGGTTACACGTTCGTCGTTGCATAACCCCACTTGGAAAAACCGTGGGGGCCAGGGGCACGTGCTAGCGCGGAGCGATCTGATACACCGAAACCTCTCCGCGCAAAAGGATAAAATGAGCCTCAGGCGAAAAAAGTTTCGCCCCCGAAAAAACGCCGACAAGCCTATCCGATCAATGACATAGGACAGGGGTTATAAGCGTCTGAATCATAACGATCCGGCATAGCGGGCGATGCGCCGCGCCGCTTCCTCGATCCGGGCATCGGGTGCGGCCAGCGAGATCCGCAGATGGCCGATTGCACTGGGGCCGAAGCCGTCGCAGGAGAGTGTGGCGACGCCTTGGGAATCGAGCAGGCCGTCGGCGAAGGCGGCGGACGACAGCCTCGTCCCGCGCACGTCCAGCATCACGAACATGCCGCCTTCCGGCGCCCTGGCGCCCAGGCCGGGAACGTCCCTCAGGATTGACGCCATGATGCCGGCGCGGCGCTGATAGGCTTCCGCCATCTCCGCCACCTGCGGGCAGTCCTCCGTCAAGGCCACCAGCGCTCCGGCCTGGATGAAGGGCGGGCCGCCATAGAGCATGCAGAGCACCAGCTTCGCCAGATGGTCGGTCAGTTGCGGCGGGCCGATGATCCAGCCGGAGCGGAAGCCCGGCACCGCATGGGACTTCGACAGGCTGGAGACGACCACCGTGCGCTCCGCCATGCCGGGGAGGCTCCACGGGCTGACATGCGGCCCGGCATAGGCAAGATCGGCATAGACTTCGTCGGATAGCAGCCAGAGATCGTGGCGGCGGCAGAACGCGGCAGCCGACTCGACTTCGGCGCGGTTCATCACGGCACCGGTCGGGTTGTGCGGGCTGTTCAGCCACAGGACTCGGGTGCGCGGGGTGAGTGCGCGTTCGAGGTCGTCGAGGTCTAGGTGAAAGTTGCGTTCCGGTCGGAGCGCCACATTGACGATGCTGGCGCCGGAGGCGCCGGCGACCGCTTCGTAGGTCGCATACATCGGCTCCGGCACGATGACCTGGTCGCCGGGGCCGGCGAGACATTGCAGGGCACAGTAGAGGCCGGCTTGAGCGCCGGGAACCAGCACGACGTTGCCGGTGGTCGTCGGCTGGCCCGTGCGCGCTTGATGGCGGGCAGCGACGGCGGCGCGGACCTCGGGGTTTCCGATTATGGGAGAGTAGGTCGTCTTGCCGGCCTGCAAGGCATCGACCACGGCCTCGATCACCTGGGGCGGCGGCGCCATGTCGGGGTCGCCGACCGTCAGCATGATGACGTCGTGACCTGCCGCCGTCAGTTCCCGTGCCCGCCAGTGGATCGACCACGCATCGGCACCCTTGCCGGAGATCCTGTCGACCAGAGGGGAAAACCGCATGACAACCGCTCCCTGAACATACCCGCAATGGCTTTGCGCCGCAGTCATAGCGCGAACCGGGCGGGTCGCCAGCCCGCAATTTCGTAAGGGCCGGGTTGCAGTTGCCAAGTTTCGACGAATGCGGAACACTCCGCCGCATAACCATAAGAACACGTCGAGCAGGAGGAAGCCCCATG
>DASQKT010000779.1:0-2379 GCA_035630415.1 Skermanella sp. | reverse complement strand
GACGATGCTGAATCCCGCCAGCCGTGCGACGGTCCCCAGTACCAGGAAGATGAAGATCAGGCAGGTGGTGTAAAAGGCGAGCATGAGCTGGCCCAGCGACAACAGGCTGCCGACGCCGTACTTGCCGATGGTGAAGGCCATGGCGCCGAAAGCGCCGATCGGGGCAACCTTCATCACGATGCCGACGATCTTGAAGAAGACGTGGGCGGTCTGGTCGATGATGCCCAGCAGCGGCTTGCCGCGCTCGCCCAGCGCGAACAGCGCGAAGCCGAACAGCAGGGCGAAGAACAGCACCTGAAGGATCTCGCCCTCGGCGAAGGCGCCGACCACCGTGCTCGGCACGATATGCATGATGTATTCGATGGTGCCCTGCTCGGCCGCCTTCGACGTGTAGGTCGCGATCGACGCGGTGTCGAGCGAATTGACATCGACGTTCATGCCGGCGCCGGGCTGCCACAGGTTGACGACGACCAGACCGACGACAAGGGCCAGGGTCGTCATGACCTCGAAATAGATCAGCGCCTTGACGCCGACCCGGCCGACCTTCTTCATGTCCTCCATGCTGGCGATGCCGTGGACGACGGTGCAGAAGATGATCGGGGCGATCAGCATCTTGATCAGCTTGATGAACAGGTCGCCCAGCCACTTCATGCTTTCGCCGAGCTGCGGGTAGAAATACCCCAGCAGCACGCCAAGGACGATGGCGCACAGGACCTGGAAATAGAGGTGCTGATAGAGCTTCTTGTGGTGGGTCGGTGCGGCGGAAGCCGCACCTCCTGAGACTTGCATGGTCGTCTCCCTTCCCGCCGCGCAAGCGGCTGTGAAAGCCGCTCCGCTATTCGGCTGCCTTGGCCAACTGCACGTCGCCCGTTTGCACCACCGCATCCACGGCGGTCAGCGCCGTCATGTTGACGATCCGGCGCACCGTGCTGGTGGGAGTCAGGATGTGGACCGGCTGAGCCGCCCCCAGCAGGATCGGCCCGACCGTGATGCCCTGCCCCGCCACCGCCTTCAGCGCGTTGAAGGTGATGTTGGCGGCGTCCAGGTTCGGCATGATCAGCAGGTTGGCCTCTTCCGTCAGGTTGCTGTCCGGCATGACCCGGTCCAGCGTCGGCTTCGACAGGGCGGCATCGGCATGCATCTCCCCATCGACTTCGAGGTCGGGCGCCATCCCCTGGATGAAGCCCAATGCATGCCGCATCTTGATCGCCGACGGCGTGTCGGCGCTGCCGAAGTTGGAATGCGACAGCAGGGCCACCCGTGGCGTCAGGCCGAAGCGCCGGACCTCCTTCGCCGCCAGCAGAGTGATCTCGGCGATCTGCTCTGCCGTCGGATCGGCGTTGATCGAGGTATCGCAGATGAACAGCGTATGTCCCGGCAACATCAGCAGGTTCATGGCCGCGAAGTTCCTCGCCCCATCCTGCAAGCCGATGACGTCGGCGACATAATTCAGATGCGCGGAATACGGTCCCGAAGTCCCGCACAGCAGCCCGTCCGCCTTGCCCTGACGCACCAGCGCCGCCCCGATCAGGGTCGAATTGCGCCGCATTTCCGCGACGGCGAAGTTGCGCGCCAAGCCCCGGCGGCGGCGAAGCTGGTAGTACATCTCAGCCGCGTCGTTGATCATCTCGTCGTCGTCGAAATCGGCGACATCGAAGTCCTTGCCGGCCTGAATGTGCAGGCCCAGTTCATGGACCTTCTGGGCTATCACGTGGCTCCGGCCGATCAGGATCGGGCGAGCCAGGTTCTCGTCGACCACCACTTGGGCCGCGCGCAGCACGCGATCGTCCTCGCCCTCGGCGTAGCAGACGCGCTTGTTGACTTCGGCCGCCGCCGCGAAGACCGGCTGCATGACCGTACCCGACCGGTAGACGAAGCTGCCCAACTGATGCCGGTAGGCCTTCATGTCGGTGATCGGCCGCGTGGCGACGCCCGTCTTCATGGCCGCTTCGGCGACCGCCGGAGCGACCGTCGTTATCAGGCGGGGGTCGAACGGGCGCGGGATCAGGTATTCCGGACCGAACGGCTCCTGGGTGCCATAGGCGGATGTCACCACGTCGGACGGTTCGGCTTCCGCGATGGCGGCGATCGCCAGCGTGGCCGCCATCTTCATCTCTTCGTTGATCGTGGTGGCACCGACGTCCAGCGCACCCCGGAAGATGAAGGGGAAGCACAGGACGTTGTTGACCTGATTGGGATAGTCGGACCGTCCGGTCGCGATCACGCAGTCCGGCCTGATCTCCTTCGCCAGTTCGGGACGGATCTCCGGTTCCGGGTTCGCCATCGCCAGGATCAGCGGCTTGTCGGCCATGCCTTTGACCATCTCGGGCTTGAGCACGCCGCCGGCCGATAATCCTAAGAAGATGTCAGCGTCGGGCA
>DASQKT010000778.1:0-3439 GCA_035630415.1 Skermanella sp. | reverse complement strand
CCGGCCTGACGGTTTTCGCTCTCGCCTGCTTCGTCGGGTACTATGTGGTGTGGCGAGTGACGCCGGCGCTGCATTCTCCCCTGATGAGCGTCACCAACGCCGTTTCATCAGTCATCATCGTCGGCGCGCTGATCGCGACCGGCAGCACGGTCGGGTTCACCTTCTCCACGGCGCTGGGTTTCCTCGCCGTCATCCTTGCTTCGGTCAACATCTTCGGTGGCTTCATCGTCACCCAGCGCATGCTGGCGATGTACAAGAAGAAGCAGAAAAAGGCATAAGGGAGCCCTGAACTAACATGGCCATATTTGCTCCTCTGGCGTATCTCGTCGCCGCCATCTGCTTCATCATGGCGCTGCGCGGTCTTTCCAGCCCCGAAACCTCCCGGCAGGGCAACAACTACGGCATCGTCGGCATGGTGATCGCCATCGTCACGACGCTGATGCTGCCGGGCCTGATTTCCGGGCTCTCCCTTACCCTGATCATCATCGGCATCGCGATCGGCGGCACCATCGGCGCCGTCACCGCGCGCAAGATCGAGATGACGGCGTTGCCGCAGCTCGTCGCCGCCTTCCACTCGCTGGTCGGTCTGGCGGCGGTGTTCGTCGCCATCGCCGCGTTCTACGCGCCGGAAGCCTACGACATCGGCACGCGCGGCAACGTCCGCGTCGGCAGCCTGATCGAAATGGCGCTTGGCGTTGCCATCGGCGCCATCACCTTCACCGGCTCGCTGGTCGCCTTCGCCAAGCTCCAGGGCTTGGTCAGCGGCAAGCCGCTGGTCTTCAACATGCAGCACATGCTGAACGCCGGCCTCGGCGTCGTGCTGGTGCTGGCCATCGTCTGGCTGTGCGTCAGCAACAGCACCGTGGCGCTCTGGATCATCGTCCTGCTGGCGCTGGCGCTGGGCTTCCTGCTGATCCTGCCGATCGGCGGCGCCGACATGCCGGTCGTCGTGTCGATGCTGAACTCCTACTCCGGCTGGGCCGCCGCTGGCATCGGCTTCACGCTGGAAAACAACCTGCTGATCATCACCGGCGCTCTGGTCGGCTCCTCGGGTGCGATCCTGTCCTACATCATGTGCAAGGGCATGAACCGCTCGATCTTCAACGTGATCCTGGGCGGCTTCGGCGGCGACTCGGCTGCGGCAGTCGCCGGCGGACCTGCGGGCGACCGCGCGGTCAAGGCGGGCTCGGCGGAAGATGCCGCCTTCATCATGAAGAACGCGTCCACCGTCATCATCGTGCCGGGCTACGGCATGGCGGTGGCCCAGGCTCAGCATGCCCTTCGCGAGATGGGCGACATGCTGAAGAAGGAAGGCGTTGACGTCCGCTACGCCATCCACCCTGTCGCAGGGCGCATGCCCGGCCACATGAACGTGCTGCTGGCCGAGGCCAACGTGCCGTATGACGAGGTGTTCGAGCTGGAGGAGATCAACCGCGACTTCGGTCAGGCCGACGTCGCCTTCGTGATCGGCGCCAACGACGTGACCAACCCCGCCGCCAAGACCGATCCGGCCTCGCCGATCTATGGCATGCCGATCCTGGACGTGGAGAAGGCGAAGACGGTGCTGTTCATCAAGCGCTCGATGGCGGCAGGTTATGCCGGCGTCGAGAACGAACTGTTCTTCCGCCCCAACACCATGATGCTGTTCGGAGACGCCAAGAAAGTCACCGAGGAAGTGCTGAAGGCGCTGGACTAGCGGCTGACGCCTGACTCAAAAGGCGGCGCGGTCCAACGACCGCGCCGCCTTTTTTGTGTCCGCTCCACCAACGGACCCTTGGCATTCGATGGAGCATCCCACGCACAAAAACCGCCTCCGGAGTGCTCCGGGGCGGTTCCATGCGGCCTTAACCTGTGATCCGCAGTCGCTAGACGGGCGCGGATTGGAGGTCGATCAGTAGCCTTCACGCTCCATGCGCTTGCGCAGCAGCTTGCGAGTGCGGCGAACGGCTTCCGCCTTCTCACGCGCGCGCTTCTCCGACGGCTTCTCGTAGTTCCGTCGCAGCTTCATTTCACGGAAAATACCCTCGCGCTGCATCTTCTTTTTCAGCGCGCGGAGGGCCTGATCGACATTGTTGTCACGAACCAGCACTTGCACGGTTTGGTGTCTCTCCAACAGTTTAAGTCATCACGCACGATGCGCAAAAGGCACCCGTCCGACCGAGGTCGCGGGTTCTAGCATGCCGGGGAACCCTTTCTCAAGGGCTAATCGGATAGCTAAAGTCAGTGGCTCACCGTATCGCGATGACACGGCTTTGCATGGACCCCCTTATACACCCATACTGGCGCCATGGCTATTCTGAAGATTGCCCGCATGGGCCACCCTGTTCTGCGCCGGGTCGCGGACCCGGTAGCGGACCCCACCGACCCTGAAATACAGCGGCTGATCCTCGACATGGCCGAAACCATGGAGGATGCCGCCGGCGCCGGTCTGGCCGCTCCGCAGGTCCATGCGTCAAGCCGGATCATCCTTTTCATCGTGCCGGCGGTAAGGGCCACCCATGAGAACGAGGAGGACAGGCCACGCGGATTGTCGGTCCTGATCAACCCGGAGATCGAGCCGGTCGGCACCGAAATGATCCCCGGCTGGGAGGGTTGCCTGTCGATTCCCGGCATGCGCGGCATCGTGCCGCGCTACGGGCACATCCGCTACCGGGGCCTGGACCTCAACGGCAATCCGGTTGAGCGGGAAGCTAAGGGCTTCCACGCGCGGGTCGTTCAGCACGAGATGGACCATCTCGACGGAATCCTCTATCTGGACCGCATGCCGGACCTCAGCCTGCTGACTTTCAACGAGGAAGTCCGGTATTTCCCTGACGACCTGTCCGAACTGGCTTTTCGGCGCGGCGACGCCAAATGATTTGATCCAACGGGGCCAAAAAGAATGAGTGGGGCTGGAATGGACATCGACGACACCAACGACAGCGACATCTACAAGATCCGGGACGAGATCCTGGAAGCGACACTGCCCAACGTCATCTTCGACGGTTGGAGCACCCAGTCGCTCCGGGACGGCGTCTCGATGGCCGGTTACGACAGCGATACGGCGTTCCGCGCGTTTCCCGGCGGCATTCCGGAACTGGTGGACCACTTCAGCTCCTGGGCCGACCGCCGGATGCTGGAAGAGCTGGAAAAGCACGATCTCGACGCCATGAAGGTCCGCGACCGCATCACGCTCGCGATTCGCGCCCGGCTGGAAGTGCTGGAACCGCATGAGGACGCCGTCCGCCGTGCGCTCACGTTCCTGGCGCTGCCGAACCATACGGCGCAGGGCGCCCGCATGGTCTACCGCACGGTCGATGCCATGTGGTACGCGGCGGGCGATACCGCCACCGACTTCAACTACTACACCAAGCGCGGCCTGCTGGCCGCCGTGCTGACGTCCACGACGCTCTACTGGCTGAACGACCAGTCGGAAGACAAGCGCGACACTTGGGCCTTC
>DASQKT010000777.1:0-8671 GCA_035630415.1 Skermanella sp. | reverse complement strand
GTCCGCGCCTCCAGGATGCGGTCCACCACATTGCCGCAGTTCGCACTGTTCAGCGTCCCGTTCAACCCAAGGCCATAGATGTCGTCCGACAGATCGACCATCGCCAACACGTCCATGGTACGCCGGCGCAGGGCTTCCGGCCCGTCGCATCCGGCCGCCTGATAGTCGATCCAGTCGGCGTCGAGCGGGAAGTCGGTGTTGCCGGCCTCCTTCGATTCATGGGCGCGGCGCTTCCATTCCGCCTGGGCGCGTTCGTCCAGTTCCGACGGCTTCAGCGGCCGGTGGCGCAGCCCGTAGTACAGGTTGTCGGGCAGACCAGCTACATGTTCACCGCCAGAGGCGATCCGCCGGCCGGTGACCGCTTCCGGCAACTGCGACAGGTCCTTGTCGCCGACCCGGATGCGGCCGCCGGTGGGCATCAGCAGGCGGGCCACCAGCATGGCGAACTCGTCGCGTCCGGGGCCGCCGACGATGGCGGTATGGGCGTCCAGCGGCAGCGTACAGCTCACATTGTCCAGGATCTTCGGACCGGTGTCCTCGCCGAACGAGACGTTGCTGAACACCATGGCGCCGGTCAGCCGCTCCCCCGGATCGGCATCCGCCGCGATCAATGCCGCCGGCATCAGTTCCGGCAGGTCGAACTGCTCTATCACCTGCTCGTACTTGATCCGGATGTCCTCTTTCATCTGATAATAGTCGAGCAGCTCCTTCCAGGGACCGGCCAGATCCTTGTAGGCCGCCAGCACCGCCACGAGGGAGCCGAAGCTGATGCTGCCCTTGATCACCAGATATCCGCCGATCAGATAAAAGAAAAACGGCGTCAACTGATTTATGAAGTTATTGAGAAACTTGATAAAGAACTTGCGCTGAAAGATCTCGAAGCGGATATCGTAGACATCGCCGTAGCGATGGGAAAGATCGGCCAGATGCCAGGCGGACGTATCATGGGCGTGGATCTCGGCCATGCCGGACACCGATTCGCCGATCCGGTCGGAGATCTGGCGCATCGCCCGGACACGCTGCTTGCCGAGCTGGTTGACCTTGCGCTGAAGCCGCGGGATCAGCCATCCCTGGAACGGATAGAGGGAGACCGCCGCCGCTCCCAGGATCGGGTCCTGCATGAAGATGAAAGTAAGGTAGACCAGCAGCGTGCCGCCCTGGAACACCGGCAGGGCTATCGAGTCGCCGATGAATCCGCCCAGCGGCTCGACCTCCGCCGTGATCATCGGGATGATTTCGCCCTGGCTGACCTTGCGGAAGCGCGGCAGCGGGAAACGGATCACGCGAGCGTATAGCTCATAGCGCAGCCGGCGAAGCATCCGCTCGCCCAACCGCCCCTTGAGCGTGTTGATGCGAAACTTGAAGACGCCGTTGACGACCACCAGGGTTAAAAACAGAAGTGACAGCAGAATAAGGTACGGCACCTGATCGAACTGATAGCCAAAGAACTCCTTAGGGAAATTCTGGCCCCCGATGGCGTCGTTGACGATTTGCTTAGGCAGTTCAAGAGAATAGTAAAGAAATGGAAATGAAGATAGCGTGAGCAGGAGAATCACCACCTGCTGCCGCGTACTATATCGCAGCACGAAGCGAAAGATGTTCTTTTCCATACCTCTGATATCCGAAACGATGGCCCAGCCCGAATCGTCAGGGCGGGGAAAAAGTGGAAACAAGAGTACCTGATGGATTGGCACCCGGCAATTCACATGGTCGATACCCTGGTATTCTGCTAGAGACAGACGTTAGCATTGATCCCTAAGCGCTTCGGAGTCAGCCAAGCAGCGGAACATCCGGAGGCGGCAGGATTGTCGAGGGCGACGCCATGAGTGACCGTGCATGAGTGACCGCGCATGAGCAACCGCACTGGACCGGGCCGCGAGCACAGTCGCGTGCTGATCTACAGCCACGACACCTTCGGCCTCGGTCATCTGCGCCGCTGCCGGACGATCGCCCATGCGCTGGTCGAACGTCACAAGGACCTGTCGGTCCTGATCCTGTCAGGCTCGCCGATCATCGGCAGCTTCGATTTCCGCAGCCGGGTCGATTTCGTCCGCATCCCCGGCGTCATCAAGCTGCGGAACGGCGAGTATACCTCGCTCAACCTGCATATCGACATCGACGAAATGCTGGCGATGCGGGCCTCGATCATCCGCCACACGGCGGAAATCTTCGACCCCGACCTGTTCATCGTGGACAAGGAACCGCTGGGCCTGCGCGGCGAGGTCCTGGAAACCCTGCAAATGCTGAAAGCGCGCGGCACGCCGCTGGTCCTGGGGTTGCGCGACGTGATGGACGAACCGTCTGCGCTGGCGCCGGAATGGGAGCGCAAAAAAGTGCTTCCCGCCCTCGACAAGCTTTATGACGAGCTGTGGGTCTATGGACTGCCGCAGATCTGCGACCCGTTGGAAGGCATCAAGGTGCCGCCCTCGGTCCGCAGGAAGATGGTCTATACCGGCTATCTGGAACGCAGCGAGTCAACCCATGCCGACCGGCCGGATATGCCCGACGATCCGTTCATCCTGGTGACTCCAGGCGGTGGCGGCGACGGGGAGGACATGGTCGATTGGGTGTTGCGCGCCTACGAGACCGACCGCAAGCTGCCCCACCGTGCCCTGATCGTGCTTGGCCCCTTCATGAACCGCGAGCTTCAGAACGAGTTCCTGGCGCGCGCAGCAGCCCTGCCGATGGTCGAGGCGCTGACCTTCGAATCCCAGCTTGAAAGCCTGATGGCGAAGGCATCCGGCGTCGTCGCGATGGGCGGCTACAACACCTTCTGCGAGATCCTGTCGTTCGACAAGAAGGCGCTGATCGTGCCGCGCATGGTGCCCCGGCTGGAACAGTTCATCCGCGCCAGCCGGGCACAGGAGCTTGGGCTGGTCAGCATGCTGCCCGACGACGGCGTCCGCGACGCCCATGCCATGGCGACCGCGCTCCGCCAGTTGCCGCAGCAGCAGGCCCCCAGCGATGTGATCATTCCAGGACTGCTCGACGGGCTGGAAAACGTCAACCGGCTGGCCGAACGCCACCTGTCGGAACCGCGCCGCCCGGCCCGCCGCACCCTGTTCCGCCGGCGGGCCTGACCCTTGCACGCCTCCGCCAATTCCGTCTGCGTCGTCCTGAAGGGCTGGCCCCGGCTGTCGGAAACCTTCATCGCCCAGGAACTGGTCGGGTTGGAACGGCGCGGCCTGACGCTGAACCTGTTCTCGCTCCGCCATCCGACCGACAAGGCCACCCATGCCCTGCACGCCCAGCTCAAGGCACCGGTCACCTACCTGCCGGAATACCTCCATGACGAGCCGGCACGGGTCGCCCGCGCGCTGAAGACCGTCCGGCACTTGCCCGGCTGGAGCCATGCCCGCAAGGTCTGGCTGAAGGATCTGGCGCGCGACCGCACGCGCAACCGGGTCCGCCGGTTCGGCCAGGCTATGGTGCTGGCATCGGAACTGCCGCCCGGCACCGGGCGGATCTACTCCCACTTCCTGCACACCCCCTCCAGCGTCGCCCGCTACGCCGCCCTGATGACGGGGCTGCCCTGGAGCTTTTCAGCACACGCCAAGGACATCTGGACCATTCCGGAGTGGGAAAAGCGCGAGAAGCTGGCCGATGCCCGCTGGGGCGTCACCTGCACCCGCATGGGTCACGCGCATCTGGCCGGTCTGGCGCCGGTGCCCGAGCAAATGGAACTGCTCTACCACGGGCTGGAATTCGGCCGCTTCCCGCCACCACCCGCATCTCGTCCTCCCCGTACGGGCAGCGATCCCGCCGACCCGCTGGTCCTGCTGTCGGTCGGCCGGGCGGTGGAAAAGAAGGGCTTCGACGTGGCGCTGGCAGCATTGGCCCTGCTGCCGCCGGACCTGTCCTGGCGCTGGGTCCATATCGGCGGCGGCGCCGGTCTGAAGGCGCTGAAGGCCGAGGCCGAACGGCTCGGGCTGAGCAACCGCATCGACTGGCTGGGCGCCCAGCCGCAGGACGTCGTGATCGCCAACCTGATCGCTGCCGACTTGTTCTTCCTGCCCAGCCGCATGGCCAGCGACGGCGACCGCGACGGCTTGCCCAACGTGCTGATGGAAGCCCAGATCATGGGCCTGCCCGTCGCCGCCACGAGAATGGCCGCCATCCCCGAACTGATCGTCGAGGGCGAGACCGGAGTCCTGGTCGATCCCGGCGACGCACCCGGATTGGCGGAGGCGCTGGCGTACCTGGCCCGAGATCCGACCGCACGCACCCGGCTGGCCGCCGTCGGGCGGGAACGGGTCCGCTCGCATTTCAGCGCTGAAGCCGGGCTGGATCGGCTGGCCGAGTTACTGAGTCAACCCGAACTCTTCCCCCTCTCCCTCCGGGAGAGGGTCGGGGTGAGGGGAAGCGTCACCAGCAAGTCCCCTGCTATGCAAGCCCCTCACCCTAACCCTCTCCCGGAGGGAGAGGGGACAAACCGGCTGGCAGAGCTATTGAGAGCCCCCAAGTTCTTCCCCTCTCCCTCCGGGAGAGGGTCGGGGTGAGGGGAAACGCAACCAGCAAGCCCCCTGTCATGCATGCCCCTCACCCTAACCCTCTCCCGGAGGGAGAGGGGATAAAAGAGACCGGGGCGTAAGCCCACACCATCATGCGGATCGCCTTCTACGCGCCTTTGAAGCCACCGAACCACCCGACGCCTTCAGGCGACCGCCGGATGGCGCGGCTGCTGATGGCGGCGCTGGAGCACGCCGGCCATGACGTCACCCTGGCGAGCAGCTTCCGAAGCTGGGACGACGGTATCAGCCCCAACCGTCACGAACGCCTGGGCGTCCTGGGCGCCCGCCTCGCCAGCCGCCTGACCCGGCGTCTCCACGCGTCGCCCCCCGACCTGTGGTTCACCTACCACCTCTATCACAAAGCCCCGGACTGGCTCGGTCCCGCCGTCGCCCAGTCCCTCGGCATCCCCTATGTGATCGCGGAAGCCTCCTACGCACCCAAGCAGGCGGGAGGACGCTTCGACCTCGGCCACAGGGCGGCAGCCCAGGCCATCGCCCAAGCCGATGCCGTGATTTCCCTGACGACGGCCGACACAGAATGCCTCCGTCCGCTGCTGACCTCGCCCGACCGCCTGTCGGTGCTCCGCCCCTTCGTCGAACCTCCACGCCCCCGCGACGGCATCGCCGACCGCGCCGCCCTCGCCCACTCCCTCGGCCTGAACCCCGATGCTCCCTGGCTGCTCGCCGTGGGCATGATGCGCGGCGGCGACAAGCAACGCTCCTTCCGCATCCTCGCCCGAGCACTCGAACGGCTGGGCTCCCATGACTGGCGCCTGCTCGTTGTCGGCGACGGTCCCCGGCGCACTTGCGTCGAGGAAAGCTTCGGCGCCCTTCCGCCCGGCCGCATCCGCTTTCTCGGCGCGCTGCTTCCCGACCGGCTCGCCGCGTGCTACGCCGCCGCCGACGTGATGGTCTGGCCTGCCATCAACGAAGCCTACGGAATGGCCCTGCTGGAAGCCCAGGCCGCCGGCCTGCCCGTCGTCGCCGGCCGCACCGGCGGCGTTCCCGATATCGTGCGCGACGGCGTCACCGGGCTGCTGACGCCCATCGGCGACGACACAGCCTTTGCCGAAGCGGTCGCAACGCTGTTGACGGATCGGACGCGCCGTGCCGCCATGGGTGCGGCAGCGGCACGGATCGCCGCCACTGAACACAGCTTCGCGGGCGCGTCCCGTACGCTCGACGCGCTCCTGAAACAAATAGCAGGCTCCCGATGACCGACCTCCTGATCCTTCGTCACGGTCCGACCGCCTGGAACACCGAAGGCCTGATCCAGGGCCGCACGGACATTCCCCTGTCGCCCGAAGGGGAAGCTGTCGTCCGTACCTGGGTCCTGCCCGACCACCTGCGCAACAGGACATGGGTCGCAAGCCCCCTATCCCGTTGCGTCGGAACCGCCCGGCTGCTCGGCCTCGAACCGACCTTCGATCCTCGCCTCGTGGAGACCGACTGGGGCGTCTGGGAAGGCCGTACCCTGACGGACCTGCGGACGGAGCTAGGCGACCTGATGGCTGCGTGGGAAGCGCGCGGCCTCGACTTCCGCGCACCCGAGGGCGAGAGCCCGCGTGACGTCCTGGACCGTCTGCGCCCCTGGCTTACCGAAACAGCCGCCCGGACTCACCCGACCGGAGCGGTTGCCCATAAGGGCGTAATCCGCGCAATCTATGCGCTCGCTACGGGTTGGGACATGACGGACAAGCCGGCCCATAAGCTCCTCGACGGCTGCGCCCATCGCTTCACCCTGCTGCCCGATGGCACGCCCACCATCGCCGAACTGAACATAGGTTTGGAAATTTGACTAAATTCCTATAGACTATCTTCTTCCCTCCTTTCATCACCAGGAGCTGATTTCATAGCCGCCAATTCTCCCCTTTCCGTCATACCCGGACTTGATCCGGGTACCTCCTGGCGGAGGCTGACGTGAGGACTTCAACCTGAAGTCCGGATGTCGCCCGGTAAATTCTTGAAAGGAGGTACCCGGATCAAGTCCGGGTATGACGGAAAGGGGGGCAAGGGAAGTGGGAAGAGGAAAAGGAAAGAGGGAAGAAGGAAAGCGGGAAATGGACAGCGAAGGCGACATAACCACGTATTCCGCAAGGACGCCAAAAGTTAACGCCACGAAAAGGATTGATGACATTTGCGTATACCTGACGACGGGTCGGGGGATGTGATCATCACCCGGCTACCCTCATGAAGGCCCTGATCTGGGTCCAGCATCTTCTCGGCATCGGCCATGTCCGCCGGGCGGCCCTGATCGCCCGCGCCATGACCGATGCCGGGCTGGACGTTACGGTGGCCTCCGGCGGTTTCCCCGTCGGCGGTGTCGGTTACGGCGATGCCCGCATGGTACAACTCCCCCCCGCCCGTGCCGCCGACAAAAGCTTCAAGCTCCTGGTGACCGAGGGGAATCGGCCACTCGACGATGCCTGGAAGGAACAACGCCGCACCGCCCTGCTGACCCTCGCCGATGAGGTCAGCCCCAATATCCTGCTGCTGGAGACCTACCCCTTCGGCCGCCGTCAGTTCCGCTTCGAACTCCTCCCCCTGCTCGACAGCCTGAACCGGTGGCCGTCCCGTCCCCTCGTCGCCGCATCGGTCCGCGATATCCTGGTCGCCAAGGACAACCCGGCACGCGAAGCCGAAATGGCCGACATTGCCCGCCGTCATCTCGACCTCGTGCTGGTCCACGGCGATCCCGAACTAGTGCCGTTCGAGGCCACGTTCCCGCCGGCGAACACCATCCGCGACCTGATCCGCTACACCGGCTACGTCGCCCCGGCCCGCAAACCCGCAGCACCGCACGGCGACGGCCACGGCGAAGTGGTCGTCTCGGTCGGGGGAGGAGCAGTCGGTCTCCCGCTGCTGCGCGCCGCGATCGATGCACGCCCGCTGACGGCGCTTGCCGACATCCCCTGGCGCCTGCTTGCCGGTCCCGACATCCACGAGACCGAGTTCCAGGCTCTCCGCGCCTCCGCACCCAACGGCGTCATCGTGGAACGGGCACGGCCTGATTTCCCCGACCTGCTGGCCCGCTGCACGCTGTCGATCAGTCAGGCCGGCTACAACACGCTGATGGATATCCTCCAGGCCCGCTGCCGCGCTGTCGTCGTCCCCTTCGCTGCTGGCAACGAAACAGAGCAGACTGACCGCGCCAGACTGTTCGAGGCGCGCGGCCTGCTCCACATCGCGGGCGAAGCCGGACTGAGTGCCGAAACCCTCGCCGCCGCCATCGCCCGCGCGCTCGAAGCACCTCCCCCTCCCCCCTTCACGCCTGCGCTGGACGGCGCCGCCGCCACCGCCCGCCTGCTGATCGAGGCCGCGTCGTGAACGACGCCTGGGATGCCCTGACCCTTGAACTGGACCTTTGGGGTACGGAAGGCCGTACCGCCGCTTTCTGGTGGCGCGACGACGACGCCGTCGCTCCGACCCCCGCCCTCGACCGGCTGCGCAGCCTCAGCGCCGGCATCCCGATAGCCCTGGCCGTCATCCCCGCCGGAGCGACCTCCGAACTCGCTGCCGAACTGCGCGACTGGCCGGAGTCCGCCGTCCTTCAGCACGGGCTGTCCCACGCCAACCACGAGACCGCGCCGGCCAAGAAGACTGAACTCGGCTCCGCCCGTCCCATCCCGCACGTGATCGCCGATCTGAAGACGGGCTGGGACCTGCTGGCCCCCTTCGACCCCCTGCCCATCCTTGTGCCGCCGTGGAACCGGATTTCGCCCGACCTGATCGGCCTGCTTCCCGGCCTCGGCTACACCGGCTTGTCCACCTTCACTCCGCGCACGGCAGCCAACCCGGCACCGGCCTTGCTCCAGGTCAACACCCACGTCGATATCATCGACTGGCACGGCGGCGGAGGGTTCGCCGGGACGGAAGCAACCATCGCCGCCACCGTCCACCACCTCGCCGCCCGCCGGACCGGAGCCGCCGATCCGCTTGAGCCGACCGGCCTGCTGACCCATCATCTCGTCCATGACGCGAACTGCGACCGCTTTCTGACCCGGTACACCGCCGCCATCTCCCGGCACCCTGCCGCACGCTGGCAGGATGCCCGCGATATCTTCGGGAGCCAGTCTTGACCCGCTACCGCTATCCCCCCGGCCCGTTGCTGGGAGACTACGCCCGCGCCACCGCCGGTCTTGTATTGACCGGGCTTCCAC
>DASQKT010000776.1:0-8298 GCA_035630415.1 Skermanella sp. | reverse complement strand
GCCAGCGCGCGGAAGATGTGATAGGAGGTGGCTGCTCCATGTTTCGCCTCCAGCCCGGCGCACTGGGAGCCGTAGCCGCCCGATACGCAGGCGAGCACCGGCACCTTCTTCGCGTCGGCTCTCAGTTCGGCCAGCAATTGGTCGGTCAGCGCCAGCAGTTCCTTGAAGCGGCGCTGGACCGGCACATCCGATCCCTGAACCTGATTGATCGCGGCCTTCTGGAGAGCGCCCTGCAAGGTCGTGCCGGCATCGTTCAGTCGAAGCGCGTGAGTTTCCGAATGCAGCAGTTCGATCGGCGTCAGGCGGTTATCGTCCATGTAACGTTGAAGCGATGCCGCGATGATCTCGCGTGCCCGGTCGCCGCGCAGGTCGGCCGGGGTCCGACACATCCCGTCTCCCCCCGGTACCGGCATGATCAGCGGAATCGCAGGATCGACCATGCCGTCGCGCCAGATGGCGCGGGACAGGATGGTCCGGCTGACATGACCGTAGTCCTCGTACTCCGTGCAGCGTGCCACCCTGACACCGAAACCGACTTTGTCCGCCTGCGCGTTGCGTGCGCCGATCTCCGCCTCTTCCTGGTCATCCGTGACTTTGGCGCACATCCAATAGCTGCCATGGTATGTGTGCAGCTCGAAGTAGATCCGGGTTTTTCCAATGGCTTCGGTAGTTTCAGACACGCAATGGACCCTTTTTGGATCGTGAACCACACAGCACGGCGGAATTCTGCCGTTCTATCTCTTTGGTCTAACCATAATGCATAGAATATTAAAACTTTTTATAACCCGATGGAGTTATTTTGTGGCGCCGATCATCGATTGTACAGATTGACCTGCCATATCGAAAGGGGTAAGTTTTCCATATCGATCTCGCAAAACGCGGAGAGTTATCATGGAAGTCGGTCAATACCCCTCGACACTCGGCGTCGTCGGCCAGAAAATCGGTCAGAAGAGCCAGCAAACCCAAGCCCAGGTCGTTACGGAAGCCATGCAGAACACGAAGGAACTCGTCCAGAGTTCCGCTCAGTCAGGCGGTAACGGCGGTCATAAGATCAATATCAAGGCCTGATCAGGACGCGCCGGCAGACCGGGAACCGATCTCTTCCGAGTTTTGCAGGTTTTTGGCGTTTGAAGCGGTCTGCTTCAAGTCCTTGGGCCGTGGGTCCAGCCCGCGATCAGCGGTGATCGCGGGCTGGACCCACGGCCCAAAGCATTCTCGCCGCTTACGGCCATCGCTCGTGCCATATTGAGCCGTTAACCCTTTTGTGTTACCCAAGCTATGGAAAATGAAACGCATCACGTGATGTAAGCGGAGACCAGCCCTTCGGGCGGGAGAGGACGATGACCGGGTCCGGGCTTTCTGAACAGGACGTCAAGCGCCTGCTGGTGGATCGGTCGCCCCAGGCACGAATCGAGACCATGTCGAAGGTGGTTGCGGATTTCGAGTCCGGCCGGTTCGCTGCCAAGGAGCAGGATCTAGTCCGTCAGATCCTCCAGCGCCTCGCCATCGATGCCGAGATGGCGGTCCGGGAGGCGGTGGCTTGGCAGATCTACAACAGTCCCTTGCTTAATGACGATCTGGCCCAGCGATTGGCGCACGACGTAGCTGAAGTCGCATTCCCGATCCTGCGGCATGCCTCGGCCTTGTCCGACGATTTCCTTGTCGGCATCGTCCAGCAACGGGATAGCAAGAAGCAGGTTGCCATCGCCGCCAGGGACGAGGTGTCGGCCGGCGTCTCCGATGCCATCGTCGATACCGGTAACGTCACGGCGATCGAGCGGCTGGTGCGCAATCCAGGGGCCGACCTGACTGAACCTACCCTCCAGAAGACGCTCGACCGCTTCGGCGGAATCGATGCCATAAGCGAGTCGATGGCTGGACGAGGCGATCTGCCGGTCACCGTCATCGAGAAGCTTATCCATTACGTATCGGAAGAGATCCGGGACGAACTGGCGGCGCGCCACGACCTGCCGGTGGGGGTCATAGGCGGCCTTGTCGAACATGGCCGGGAGGCGGCGACCCTGCTGCTCCTCAAGCCGCTTTCCGGACGTTTCCGCGATGCCGAGCTTTTCGTGAAGCATCTCCACGCCAATAACCGATTGAGTCCGTCGCTGCTCCTCCGTGTTCTTTGCAGCGGTGATGTGGAAATGTTTGTCGCCGGAATTGCCGTACGTTGTAACCTGAGCGTCGCGAATGCTAGGCTGCTGGTCTTCGACGAAGGTCAGCTAGGCATGCGTGCCGCCTTCGAGCGCTCCAGGATTCCTACGGCTTTGCTACCGCCTTTCCGCTCGGTGCTGGCAGTCGTGAGAGAGATGGGATACCGCGACGACGATGGCCTCCGCGCCGATTTTCAGAAGAAGGCTGTCGCACGCGTGTTCAACGATTGCGGAGGGGGTAGAGACAAGGACATCGAGGAGCTTCTTCTCCAACTCTTCGACCATAAGACCGATATCCGCCTTAAAGACGTTGTTCCTGCAACTAATGGCAGCAGCACAAAACAATAAAATTTCTCATCTTGTATAATTTTTTATAACTTATCGGGTATAACTTTAATCCTGATATCGCTTGATGCGCCATTAACTAATTTTATTACCGATTCGAACCATGGAATCTACCTATGTAGGAGAGACGGTGGCACAGCACTCGCATAGGGATGGGATAACCCATAACCTTCAGCGTGTGCGTGAACATGGCCCTGATTTGCGTTTGACTGATATTCCGCCGGAAGTCCTGGCGATTATCTCGGACTGTCAGGTTCCCCTGGTGCTGGTCGGCATCACGTGGCCTTACGATCTGGCCAAATCACCCTTGTTGTATGCCAATGCCGCCATGCTGGACCTTCTTGGCGACAAAGTCGAAACCGACCATCCGGCCGGGATTCCGCTCGGTTCCCTGTTCTGGATCGAAGATCCGGAATCCATCTGCCCGGATGAGGTAGGGCTGTTTCCCGCCCGGCTGGCTGGCGGCGTACTTGCCGCGGACAAGCCACGCACCGGAGTCCTGATGGTCGTTCCGGTAAAGGACCGGCTTGGTCGCCCGGCCCAAAGGTTCGCGGCCTTCCTGACCGGCGATCCGGCATTGCAGGAACGCCGGCTCGTCATAACCCTGCTGCGGGCGGCGGCCCTGGCGCTGGCTCAGTCCACGGAAGCGGCCACCGCACGCTCCACGCTCAACACCGTCCTTTCCAGCCTGACCGATGCCTTCATGTCGGTCGATCATTCCTGGTGCTTCACGCGTGTCAACCGGATGGCGGCGCAGGCCTGCGGCATGGCGCCGGAGGACATGATCGGCCGCTCCTTCTGGGAGCTTTTTCCCGAAGCGATCGGCAGCCCGCTCCAGGCCGCCGCCCATCGTGCGGAAAGCGAGCAGGTCCCCGTCCAGGCCGAGGCTTTTCACCCGCGGTTCGGCCGCTGGTCGGAATATCACGTCTACCCCTCGCCTGACGGCCTGGGCATCATCGAAACGGATATTACGTCGCGCAAGCAGCAGGAAGCGCGCCAGCGGCTGATGGCGGACCTGAACGAGGCGATCCGCCTGCTGGCCGATCCCACCGAGATGATGGAGGTCGCCCTGGTCCTGGCCGGCCGGCACTTCGGCGCTTCCCGCATGGTCTTCGCCGAGATCGACCCGGCAACGCTGAATGTCGCCGCCTACCGCCAGTACATCGACGGCGCGCCCGAGTTTCCAAGCGACATCACGCTGGACGATTTCGGTGAAGCGGCACTGGAACACCTCCGGCGCGGGCATACCCTTGCGGTCGAGGACGTCATGACCGACGAGCGGACCGCAGCGGGTGTGGAAGCTTTCAGACGGATCGAGACGCGAGCCTTGCTGGCGGTGCCGCTCACCAGATCCAGCCGTCTGCTGGCGCTCTGCTCCCTTCACGACAGCACTGCCCGGCAGTGGTCCAGCGACGAGATCCTCATGGCCGAGCGGGTCGCCGAACTGATAGGGGAGGCGGTCGAGCGCTCTCGGGCGGAGCGGGCGGTCCGTAACGGCGAACGGAGGCTGCGGCTTGCCACCCAGGCGGCGGCGCTGGGTGAGTTCGAGTACGATCCGGCGAGCGGGGCGATGATCCGGTCGATGCTGGTGGACCGGCTGTTCGGATTCCAGCCCGGCGAGGCCGACGCCCGTCTGGCGCCGTTGCTGGAACGGGTGCATCCAGACGATATCGAAGCCTTCCGGCGCGGTCTCGACGATGCCTTGGCAGGCAGGTCCGACTGGAACCATATCTTTCGCGTCGTCCATGAAAGCGGCCGGATCGCCTGGATCACATCGGTCGGCGAAGTGATCCGTCGTTCCGACGGCAAGCCTGAGCGCATGGTCGGCATCATCCGCGATATCACGGTGGATTGGCTTGCCGAGCAGGAACTGCGCCGGGCTCGCGACGCCGCGACCGAAGCCAGCGCCGCCAAGACCCGCTTCCTGGCTGCCGTCAGCCATGATTTGCGACAGCCGATCCAGGCCGTCTCGCTGTTCCTGGAGGTGCTCGGCAAGAAGCAGCTTTCGCCCGATGTCCGCGATCTGGTCGGCATGATCGACGTGTCGGTCAAAGGGCTTCAGGGCATGCTCAACGGGCTGCTCGACGCCGCGCGCCTGGACGCCGGCATCGTCAAGCCGGTGGTTCAGACCTTCGATCTGGACGAGTTGCTCAACCGGCTGGCGGCGGAGTTCGAGGCCCAGACCTCCGCCGCGAAGCTCATGTTCGAGGTGCGGCCCGCGACGGTCGCGGTATATAGCGATCCGGTGCTGCTTGAGCAGATCCTGCGCAACCTGCTGTCCAATGCGGTCAAGTTCACCACGCGCGGCTGCATATTCCTGGAATGCGTACGCGGAGACACCTCCGTGGACATCCACGTTGCCGATACCGGCCCAGGCATACCGGACAACCAGACCGAAGCCATTTTCCAGGACTTCCTGCAACTGGACAATCCGGCGCGCGACCGTAATCGGGGCATCGGCCTTGGCCTCGGCACCGTCGCCCGTACGGCCCGTCTGCTGAACCATCCAGTCAAAGTGACTTCCAAGGTCGGCGAAGGATCGATCTTCACCGTCACGGTGCCGATCTCCGACGCGCCGGTGAAGCAGCCGGAAAAAGCGTGGCGCGGCAAGGAGCAGTGGCAGGATCGTATCCTGGCCGGCCGCACCGTGCTGGTGGTGGATGACGACCACGCCGTCCTGACCGCCCTGGAAATGCTGCTCGAAGACTGGGGTATGCATGTTGTGCGTGCCGGCGCGTTCGAGGATGTCGTCGAACTTCTCGCCCTCAAACAGGTGCCGGTGCTGGACCTGGTCCTTACCGATTATCGTCTCCCCAACGGCGCCACCGGCGCCCAGGTCATCGAACTGGTCCGGCAGCAGCCATCCCATATCGGCATCGCGGGCCTCGTGATGACGGGCGACACGTCGCCGGAACGGCTGATCGAAGCACAGAAGGTCGAATGCAGGCTGCTTCACAAGCCGGTCAATCCGGATGATCTGAAGATAGCGCTGATCGCCTGCTTCTGAGCTTCCACCCGACTTCGGATTTATGCACTCCGCCGTAGGACCGCTTTCTGGCCTCGCCCCTTTGAGCTGGGGGGCTTGCATCGTGCCAGCACGACGCCATCTGGATTTCAGAGCGGTTTTTCCCACCGGCTGGAGCAAACGAACCATGTTCGATTCGGACACCAACCGGGGACGCGATCCGGAACCTGTGGACCCCAACCTCCGCAGCATGGCCCGTGTGGCGCTTCTCGGCGGCTTTTCGATACTGCTGGCGCTGCTGTGGCCGCGCGAGCTGTTTCCCGTCATGCTGGCGGGATTTCTCTTCATCAACGCGCTGATGAGCGCCTTTACGGCGGCTGTAAAGCGCCAGCCTGTCTGGAACGACACCTTTACCCGATGGGACGAGGCCGCGGCATTCTATATCTTCGGTTTCCTTGCCGGCCTGTTCATCGACCCCGCCGTGATGGAAGAAGCGATGTCGGCGACCGGAATTCAGGGCTGATCGAGAGCAACACTGTTTTGGCTGGTTGTCGAAAGTTGTGATGGGCGTCACAATGGTGTTGTCCGAAAGGTGGTAGCCTTTCGCTCGGCCTTTTAACCAGCACCGGTTTGCCATGGCGTTCACTGCGACCTTCTGGGGCGTGCGCGGTACGATACCCTGCCCTTCGTTGACCCACATGCGGTTCGGCGGCAATACCAGTTGCGTCGAGGTGACGGCGGGCGACCACACGATCATCCTGGACTGCGGTACCGGCTTTCGGGCGCTTGGCAAGGAGCTGATGTCGCGGGATACCCGCCGGGCCACCATCCTGCTCAGCCATTTCCACCTTGACCATATAGCGGGATTCCCCTTCTTCCAGCCGGCCTACAAGCCCGATTTCTCGTTCCGGATCATGGCGGGGCGGTTCAACGCCTGCCCGGACATCCGCTCGGTCCTGGCGACGCAGATGGACCCTCCGCTCTTTCCAGTGCCTATGCGGACGATGCGCGCCGACCTGACGTTCGAGGATTTCCGTCCTGGCGATACGCTGTCGCTCGATGGCGGCCTGAGCGTACGGACGGCGGTGCTGAACCATCCGGACGGCGCCTGCGGCTACCGGATCGATCACGATGGACGCTCGCTGGCCTATGTCACCGACACCGAGCATGTGCCGGGAGCGCCGGATCGCAATATCCTGGAACTGATCGAGGGCGCGGATTTGGTGATCTACGACGCGACCTATACGGAGAAGGAATTCGCCTGCAAGACCGGATGGGGGCATTCCACCTGGGTCGAGGGCATCAAGCTGTGCCAATCGGCGGGTGCCCGCCGATTGGCCTTGTTCCATCACGAACCCGACCACGACGATGCCGGTATGGAAGCGATCGAGGCGGAAGCGCAATCGGTCTGGTCATCCGTCTTCGCCGCTCGCGAGGGTGAAACCGTCACGCTGGAGTGAGCGGTCCCTGACTCTCACTGCCTCTCGTTTTCACCAGTGACGATCACCGGGTCTGGACGAACCGCGTCGGCCAGTCATTACGCGGTATGATCCTGATCACATAGGGCGACGTCAGCACCTGAGCATTCATGGTGCCGGGAGTGGGAATCCGCTCACCGTAGGCGATCACCATTTCACGGGTCGGCGGCAAGCCCTGCTCGGTGAACCGCTGGTCGGTCGTCACCTGCTCGGTGATGCCTTCGATCGCCACGGAAAAGCCGGCGGTCTGGCGCATGCCGAGGAAGATGCCGATCCCCATCCAGCCCTGGGGCAGGGGGCCGGGGGATGGAGTGGCCGCCAACTGCCACATATCCTGCCATTCCTGTTCGGTCCTTGCGATCAGGGTCGTGCGGCCCTGAACGCCGGCCTGAGTGCCGGTCCATTCGAAAAGACCATCGATGCCGGGCGGCGCTCCCGCCGTCTGCGTGCCTTCTCCGTTGGAGAGCGGCTCGCCGGCCAGCAGGTTCATGGCGGGTGTGCAGCCGGTGGCGAAGGCGAGAACGCTTCCGAGGACGGCGAAACGGAGAATGAGCATGTATCAGGCGACTCGCGGCAGGGCTGTTTCCACCAGTTTGGCCCAATAACTGGCGCCGACCGGCAGGATCTCGTCGTTGAAATCGTAGCGAGGATTGTGGACCATGCAGCCGCTGGGGCCGCCGGCCTGACCGATCCACACATAGGAACCGGGTTTCTTGTCGAGCATGAAAGCGAAGTCTTCCGCTCCCGTGCTGGGGGCGGGGTCGTAGATGACCTGCGAAGGCCCGACGACTTCGGCGGCGACCTGGCCGGCGAACACCGTTTCTTCGGCGGTGTTGACCGTGGCGGGATAGTTCCGCCGGTAGTCGATCTCCGCCGTGGCGCCGAAGGCTTCCGCCGTCGCGGTCGCGACGCGCCGCAATCCTGCTTCGACCATGTCCTGCACAGCGACTTCGAAGGTGCGCACGGTACCGCTGAGCGTCACCTCGCTCGGGATCACGTTGTAGGCGGAACCGCCGTGGATTTGGGTGACGCTGACCACCGCCGAGCGCAGCGGATCGGTGTTGCGGCTGACTATCGACTGGAGCGCCGTCACGATATGGGCACCGACGACCACCGGGTCGATGCCGAAATGGGGCATGGCGCCATGGGCGCCGTTGCCGCGAACCTTGATGTCGAACTGATCGGCCGCCGCCATGATCGGGCCGGTCCGGATCGCTATGGTGCCGGCCGGCATCTCCGGCCAATTGTGCATGCCGTAGACTTCGCTTACCGGGAACAGGTCGAACAGGCCTTCCTCGACCATCTTTTGAGCGCCGCCCTTGCCTTCCTCCGCCGGCTGGAAGATGAAATGGAC
>DASQKT010000775.1:0-3086 GCA_035630415.1 Skermanella sp. | reverse complement strand
CAGGACGGCAAACAACTCGCCCGTCATGTATGTGGCGAAGCGGGCGATCTTCCCGTCGCTGACCTGGACCCATTTGGAATGGGTGCCGGGCAGCGCCACGCAGGCCCGAGCGCCGAACGCGGGGTGGTCCGCCAGCGCGCCGGCGATCTGGATCTCCTCGCCCCGCATCACGTCCGGGTGGTCGTCAGGCGGATCGAAGATGACGCCCGGCGCGATCAGCAGGCGGACGCCGCCGGCGCTCTCCACGCTCACGGCGCTGCCGGCAAGCGTCGCGGTGTCGGCCGGGCAGCGGACATAGGGGGCTTCGGCCCAGCCTTGGGCGCTGCCGACCATGCCGCCCGCGACGACGGGCAAACCGGGGTGGCGGTTCAGCCACTCGCCGCAGATTTCGCCGAAGACGCGCTCGAAACCGGCAACTCCGGGGACCGGCAGGTTCTGGATGCCGTGCGCGTTGGATCGCCGGTCCATTATCCGGCCTTCGCCGTCCATCAGATAGGCCCGCAGGCTCGACGTACCCCAGTCGAGTGCGATCAAGGTGGGCGCGATCACGGCGGGCGTCATTCCTGCTTCCATCCCAACTCCCTGGAAATCGCTTCGGCGGTGGCGCGGACGATCGGGCCAAGTTCCGCCATCCGCTCGTCCGGCATATAGGGAACGGCGCTGGCGACGCTGACCGCCGCCACCACCTGATCGCGAACGTCGCGCACGGGGGCTCCGACGCACCGGATGCCGATCTCGTTCTCTTCCAGATCGAACGACCAGCCTTGTTCGACATAGCTCGCCATCCGCCGTTCGAACTCCGGCCAGGGCGCCAGCGGCGGGCGGTCTGCAAAATTGATGGCTGACTCGGTCGCGCGGTCGTAATATGGCCGCCATTGGTCGCGCGGCAGCCCGACCAGCAGTCCCTTGCCAAGGGAGGTCGATGCCAGCGGCATCCGGCGGCCGACGCGGGACCGCATTTCCAGTCCGCGCGTACCGGCGATCTTGTCCAGATAGAAGACGTCACCGTCTTCCAGGACGCCGAGATGGACGGTGTCGCCGGTCTGCTTGGCCAGCGCCTCGATATGGGGGTGGGCCAACGCGATCAGCGGACGCTGCTCCAGCGCCTTCATGCCGAGCTGAATCAGCTTGGGGCCGAGCAGGTAGCCTTTGTAAGGCACGTGAAGCAGGTATCTTTCCGCCACCAGACTATTGAGCATACGATGGGTCGTGCTGCGCGGCGTGCCCAGGCGGGCCGCGATCCCCTTGACGTCGCCGACTCCATCGGCGACGCATTCCAGCAGGGCCAGTCCCCGCAGCAATGTCTGCGTGCCGCTCCCCTGCTGCTTAGCAGGCCGCTCCAATACAGTCGCTTGGTCGCCCGCCATCGTTCCGATCCGTGCCTGCATTCCCAGGTAATCATCGTAAGAAGGCATGCCTTAGGTGTCAAATAGCTTTCCCATTCCCCAAATAGTGAGACATCTAACTCTTGGTAGTAGCTACCGCATGGTTGCTCAACTCGCTTTCCCCCATAACTAGCGTCGTCTATGGAAAGCAAAGTTCAGGAGGCCAAATCCGATGCGCAACGTCGCTCCCGCCATTGCCGCTACGGCTCTCGCACTGACCACGCTCGCGGCTTCAGGTCCGGCGCTTGCCGTCGACAAGGTTTACAAAACCGAAAAGGCGGAGGTTCGGGTCACCACATTCGCCGACGGCCTGACCGAGCCGTGGGGGCTGGCGGCCCTTCCCGATGGCGGCTTCCTGGTAACGGAGAAGAAGGGAGATCTTCACTACGTTACGGCGGACGGCAAACTGTCGGAGCCGCTCAAGGGGGTTCCCAAGGTGGACGACAGGGGCCAGGGCGGTCTGCTCGACGTGGCGCTCGACCCGCAGTTCCAGCGGAACCGGCTGGTCTATATCAGCTATTCCGAACCGGGCGAAGGCGGCAACTCGACCGCCGTGGCGCGTGGCGTGCTCAGCGCCGACGGCCTCGCATTGTCAGACCTGCGGGTGATCTTCTCGCAGAAGCCCAAGGTGCGCAGCACCAAGCACTTCGGCTCCAGGCTGGTCTTCGACAAGGAAGGGCACCTGTTCGTCGGCCTTGGCGAGCGGTCGGAGGAGCAGTTTCGCACCCAGGCCCAGGATCTGAACTCTCACCTGGGCAAGGTCGTCCGGATCTTCCCGGACGGCTCGGTGCCGAAAGACAACCCGTTCGTCGATCGGGCAGGGGCTTTGCCGGAGATCTGGTCATACGGACACCGGAACATCCAGGGCGCCGCTCTCAACCCCGAAACGGGCGAACTGTGGACCAGCGAGCACGGACCGCGCGGCGGCGACGAGATCAACCAGCCCCAACCGGGCAGGAACTACGGCTGGCCGGTGGTCTCATACGGCGTCAATTACGACGGCACGCCGGTCGGCACGGGAAAACAGAAGGCCGAGGGTATGGAGGAACCCCTGTATCACTGGACGCCGGTGATCGGGGCGTCGGGCATGCTCTTCTATACCGGTTCCGCCTTTCCCGACTGGAAGGGCAGCTTGTTCAACGGCGGTCTGGTGGCCCAGGACGTGGTGCGGCTGGAACTGGACGGTACCCGCGTCGTGCGTGAGGAGCGCCTGTTCAAGGATCTGGGGGAGCGCATCAGGGCCGTCGTCCAAGGCAACAAGGGTGATCTTTATCTGCTGACCGACGAGTCGGATGGCCAGATCCTCCGCGTCGCACCAGCGGAAAGCTGATGCGACGCCGGAAGGTGAGAGCCGGCTCGATGTCCTTGCCTGTCATCCTGCCTTGATGGAGCCAAGGAACGACCCGACCTGGTTCTGGAGTGTCGCCGATTGCCTGTTGAGGTCGCCGGCCGCGCCCTGGACCTTGATCAGCGCGCGTCCCGTCTCGGTCGAGGCCGCCGTAACGCCCGAGATGTTCGATGCAACCTCGCGGGTGCCGGCAGCGGCCTGATCGACGTTGCGGGCGATCTCGCGGGTGGCGGCCGCCTGTTCTTCGACGGCCGCCGCGATCAGCGTGCCGATCTGGCTCATGTCGGAAACGCCGGACAGCACGTTCCTGATCGCGCCGATCGCACCGTCCGTCACCGTCTGCATCTCCGTCA
>DASQKT010000774.1:0-2487 GCA_035630415.1 Skermanella sp. | reverse complement strand
GTGGGCTGTAAGCCCTGCCGCACATACCATAATTGCCAGCCCCGAAACTGCCGCCGATCACGACCGTGAACTTCGGCACCTGCGCGCAGGCGACAGCGGTGACCAGCTTGGCGCCGTCCTTGGCGATACCGCCGGACTCGTACTTACGACCGACCATAAAGCCGGTGATGTTCTGAAGGAAGACCAATGGGATGCCGCGCTGGCAGCACAGCTCAACGAAGTGGGCGCCCTTGAGGGCGGACTCCGAGAACAGGATGCCGTTGTTGGCGATGATGCCGACGGGATAGCCGAAGATATGGGCGAAGCCGCAGACCAGCGTCGTGCCGTAAAGCTGCTTGAACTCGTCGAACTCCGACCCGTCCACAATGCGGGCGATTACCTCGCGGACGTCGAACGGCTTGCGGGAATCAGTCGGGATGATGCCGTAGAGGTCTTCCGCCGGATAGAGCGGCTCGACCGGCTGCCGGGTTTCCACGGCAAGCTGCTTGGGCCGGTTCAGGTGGCCGACGACGCGCCGGGCGATGCTCAGCGCATGGGCGTCGTTCAGCGCATAGTGGTCGGTGACGCCCGACGTCCGGCTATGGACGTCGGCGCCGCCCAGGTCCTCCGCCGTCACGACCTCGCCGGTCGCGGCCTTCACCAGCGGCGGGCCGCCGAGAAAGATGGTGCCCTGGTTGCGGACGATGATCGACTCGTCCGACATCGCCGGGACATAGGCGCCGCCCGCGGTGCAGCTTCCCATCACGACGGCGATCTGCGGAATGCCCTGCGCCGACATGTTGGCCTGATTGAAGAAGATCCGGCCGAAGTGATCCCGGTCGGGGAAGACCTCGTCCTGGTTCGGCAGGTTGGCGCCGCCGCTGTCCACCAGATAGATGCAGGGCAGATTGTTCTGCTGGGCGATCTCCTGTGCCCGCAGGTGCTTCTTGACCGTCAGCGGGAAATACGTGCCGCCCTTGACCGTGGCGTCGTTGGCGACGATGACGCATTCCCGTCCCGAAACCCGGCCGATGCCGGTCAGGATGCCCGCCGCCGGTATCTGTTCCTCATAGACGCCGTAGGCGGCAAGCTGGGACAGTTCCAGATAAGGCGTTCCGGGATCGAGCAGTGTCCGCACCCGCTCGCGTGGCAGCAGCTTGCCGCGCGACAGGTGCCGCTCACTCGACCGGGTTCCGCCTCCCTGCTTGATCTCGGAAACCCTGGCACGCAGATCTTCCGTCAGGCCACGCAGGGTGGCGGTATTTTCCGCAAATGCGGCGTCGCGGGTATCGATGGTGGTTTTCAGGATAGCCATTCCCGTGCTCACTCATGAATTCGGATGAAAGGTGCGTGGCCCGGCGAGGCCGAACCACGCGAGTGACGTGGCCGTCCCTAGAAGAGGTTGGACAGCCACAGGGAGGTTCAGGCGGATTCCTTGAACAACTCACGACCAATCAGCATGCGGCGGATTTCACTGGTGCCGGCGCCGATCTCGTAAAGCTTGGCGTCACGCAGCAGCCGACCGGTCGGGTATTCGTTGATGTAGCCGTTGCCGCCCAGAAGCTGGGTGGCGTCGAGCGCCACCTGGGTCGCGGCCTCGGCGGCGAACAGGATGGCACCGGCCGCATCCTTGCGCGTGGTCTGGCCCCGGTCGCAGGCGCGGGCGACGGCGTAGACATAGGCGCGGCTGGCATTCAGACGGGTATAGATATCGGCCAGCTTGCCTTGAACGAGCTGGAACTCCCCGATCGGAGTATCGAACTGCTTGCGGTCATGGACATAGGGCAGCGCCACGTCCAGGGCGGCCTGCATGATGCCCAATGGCCCGGCGGCCAGCACCGCGCGCTCGTAGTCCAGGCTCGACATCAGGACGTTGACGCCTTTGCCGACCTCGCCCAGCACATTTTCTTCCGGCACCGCGCAGTCCTCGAACACCAGCTCGGACGTCGGCGAACCGCGCATGCCGAGCTTGTCCAGCTTCTGCGCCGGGCGGAAACCCTTGAAGCCTTTCTCGATCAGGAAGGCGGTGATGCCGCGCGGCCCGGCGGCCGGATCGGTTTTGGCATAGACCACGATGGTCTCAGCGTAATGGCCGTTGGTGATCCACAGCTTGCTGCCGTTCAACACATACTGGTCGCCCCTCTTATCCGCTCGCAGCCGCATCGAGACCACATCCGACCCGGCGCCGGGCTCGGACATCGCCAGCGCACCGACATGCTCGCCGGAGATCAATCCGGGCAGGTAGCGCTGCTTCTGCTCAGGCGTACCCCAGCGATGGATCTGGTTGACGCAGAGGTTGGAGTGGGCGCCGTAGGACAGGCCAACCGAGGCCGAGGCGCGGCTGATCTCCTCCATGGCGACGCAGTGGGCGAGATAACCCATGTCGGCGCCGCCGTACTCCTCCTTGACCGTGATGCCATGAAGCCCCAGTTCGCCCATGGCCGGCCACAGGTCGATCGGGAACTCGTCCTTTTCATCGATCTTCGCGGCGCGTGGTGCGATCTTCTC
>DASQKT010000773.1:0-4551 GCA_035630415.1 Skermanella sp. | reverse complement strand
GCCGGGACTTCCGTGAAGCTGCTGTTGAGGAACTGGCGCGCGGGCGGCGCTATCATACGGAACTGGTGTTCCGGCGTCGCCTTCTCAATCACGTCGAAGTGGTCCGGCAAGGCCGGCATTTCCGAGAAATCAGGCCCGACGCGGGACCAGTCGGGCTTGAAGTGGAATCGGCCGTCCGGCGTCCCGAAGCCTTTCTCGAAATGCGTATCGGTTCCGGCGATGCAGTCGAGCCAGCGCGCCTCGTTCAACTCGTCGGCGCCGGGCCAGCCGGACGCCTTGAGGGTCGCATCGATCAGCTCCCAGGCGGTCAGGTCGAAACCCGGATGGCTGGCGCCGAGACGCTTCGCCAGACCACGGATGACTGCGTGATTCTCCCGGCATTCGCCCGGCGGCTCGATCTGCTTCGCTCCGATCTGGAGGTGCATCTGGCCACCGGCCGTGTAAAGGTCGTCGTGCTCGATCATCATGGTCGCGGGCAGCACGATGTCGGCAAGCTGCGCCGTGTCGGTCATGAACTGCTCGTGGACGCAGACGAACAGGTCGTCGCGCAGCAGTCCCGCCCGAACCTTGGCGCTCTCGGGAGCGACCGCCGCCGGGTTGGTGTTCTGGATCAGCATCGCGTGGATCTGCGGCCCGTCGCCCAGGGCATCACGCTCGCCCACCAGAACCGGGCCGATCCTGGACATGTCGAGCGTGCGGACGGCGGGGTCTATCCGGTCCCTGCCCTCAATCAGGGTCTTGTTCAGCCGGTAGATCCCGGAATTGCTGTAGAGGGCGCCGCCGCCCTCATGCGCCCAGGCGCCGGTGACGACGGGCAGGCAACTGACCGCATGCATCTGTGCCGCCCCGTTCCGCGAACGGGAGAAGCCGTATCCGAGCCGCAGGAAACTGCGCTTCGCGGCGCCGTACAGACGGGCGAACTCGACGATCCGCTGTTCGTCGATGCCGGTAATCCCGGCGGCCCAGGCAGGCGTCCGGGTCCGCAGGTGCTCTTCAAGCTCCTCCGGCACGTCAGCGAAGCGTGCCATGTAGTCACGGTCGGCATAGCCTTCGGCGAACAGCACGTGCATCACGGCGCAGGCAAGCGCGCCGTCGGTGCCGGGCCGGGGCGCCAGATGCATATCCGCCCGCTCCGCCGTGCCTGTCCGGTACGGATCGACCACGACCAGCTTGGCGCCGCGCTCCTTGCGGGCCTTGGATATCCAGGTCATCACGTTGACCTGGGTCGCTACGGGATTGCCGCCCCACACGACGATCAGGTCGGACCTCACCATCTCGCGCGGGTCGGCGCCGCGCTTGACGCCGTTCCCGGCCAGCCAGCCGGCATCGGCCAGTGCTATGCAGATGGTGTTCGCCTGACGGGAATAGCCCATGACATGGCGCAGCCGCTCGATCCCGTCGCGCTGCACGTGGCCCATGGTGCCGGCATAGTAATAGGGCCAGACGGCTTCCGGCCCGTGCTCCCGCGCTACCCTGGCGAACTGTTCGGCGACGATATCGAGCGCCGCGTCGAACGAAATCTCCCGCCACTGGCCCGAGCCCTTAGGGCCGACGCGCTGGAGCGGCTTCACGAGGCGCTCCGGGTGATGGACCCGGTCGGCATAGCGCGACACCTTCGCGCAGATGACGCCGTCGGTGTAGCTGTTCGATGCGGCGCCGCGCACCTTGCCGATGCGGTCCGGCGCCAGCTTTTCGACCTCCAGCGCGCAGGTGCTGGGGCAGTCATGAGGGCAGACGGACGGGACGAAGATCGAATCGGGCACCGGGCGAACTTTCAGAAAAACCGGGAAGACACCAAACTTAGTCACATAGCGGACTTCGGGCAATCCGCCTTACCGTACCGCACTCCGCTTGTGATAACGTCCCTTACCGAAATTTCAAACCGAGGAGTCGATGCTCGCCTGGGAACTGATCGTCGTCGTTCTGCTGATCCTGCTGAACGGCTTTTTCGCCATGTCGGAACTGGCGGTCGTTTCTGCCCGGCGGGCAAGACTTCAACAGATGGCGGACGAGGGGGACCGTGGCGCCAGGGCCGCCGTCCGGCTCGTTGAAGATCCAAGCAAGTTCCTGTCCACTGTCCAGGTCGGCATCACGCTGATCGGCATTCTGGCCGGCGCCTATGGCGGCGCCACCTTCGCCGGCTACCTCGCGGTCGAGCTTCGCCGGTTCCCTGCGGTCGAACCCTATGCCGACGGCGTTTCCATCGCCGTCGTGGTCATGACCATCACCTACCTGTCGCTGATCGTCGGGGAACTGGTGCCGAAGCGTATAGCACTGGTCAATGCCGAGCGAATCGCCGCCGTAGTCGCCCGGCCGATGGGCGTCGTCGCCACGATGGGTGCTCCTCTTGTCTGGCTGCTCGGCATTTCCACCAACCTCGTCCTGCGCCTGCTTCGGCTGGATAAAGTCAAACAGGCCGACGTGACGGAGGAAGAGGTCAAATCGATGATCGCGGAGGGCGCCCGCACCGGCGTCTTCGACCCGGCGGAGCGCGAGATGCTGGAAGGCGTCCTGCGGCTGGCCGACCGGAGCGTCCGCACGATCATGACGCCCCGGCCCGACGTGGTCTGGCTGGATATCGACGACAAGCCGGAAGACATCCGGCGCGAGATCGCGGCGAGCGGCCGGTCGCGCTTCCCGGTCAGCCGGGGCGACCTGGACGAGATCGTAGGGATCGTCCACAGCAAGGACCTTCTCGACCTGCTGCTGAGCGGCAAGCCGCTGGACCTCCAGGTTTCCCTGCACAAGCCGCTGATCATCCACGACGGGACGCCAGTGCTTCGCGTTCTGGAGCTTTTCAAGCAGGCAGGTCTTCATATGGCCATCGTGGTCGATGAATATGGCAGCATCGAGGGCATTGCGACGGTCACCGACATCCTGGAGACGATCGCCGGCGACTTCCCGGACGAGGGGGAGGAGGACGCGGGCGCCGTCCGCCGTGACGACGGCTCCTGGCTGGTCGACGGCATGCTGCCGATCGACGAGGTCGAGCACCGGCTCGGCCTGCGCGGCCTGCTCGCCGACCGCGACTTCCACACGCTCGCCGGGTTCATCCTGGCCGAGTTGGGCCATGTGCCGCGCGCCGGCGAACACTTCGTCTGGCAGGGCAGCCGGTTCGAAGTCGTTGATATGGACGGACGCCGGGTCGACAAGGTCCTGATCACGCTGCCGGCACCCGTCGGCGACGAAGAGGACTACGACGGCTGAGGCTTCGGTCCCCGGCCCTAGACCATCGCCGACACGTCCGACCCGCCGGTTGGATAGGCGAAGGGGGTTTCCGCCAGCGCTTTCGCCGGAATACCGTGGCGGATCGCCAGGGCGAACAGGTTGATGACCTCGTCGGCGTGCGGGCCGACGAGATGCGCGCCGAGGATGCGGCCGCTGTCTTCCTCGATCAGCACCTTATGTCCGGAACAGGTCTCGTTGAGCCGCTTGGCCGAGAACCAGCCATCGGTGACTGCGTGGTTGACCCGGAAGCGGAGGCCCTGGGCCACGGCTTCCTCCTCCAGCAATCCGACGCGGGCCAGGGGAGGGACTGAGAAGACGACGCTTGGCATCCCGGTATAATCGGCCTGCGTGGACGGAGCGGCGGCCAGCAGGTTGGCCGCGATCACCTCGGCATCGTGGCTGGCCTTCGGAGTGAGCGGCATACCGGAGGAGGAGGCGTCGCCAGCGGCGAAGACGCGCGGGTTGGTGACGCTGCGCAGATGGCCGTCCACCACGATGCCGCTTTTGCCTGCCCGGACACCCGCCTTTTCAAGGTCAAGCCCCTCGATGTTGGGAACCCTTCCGGCAGCATGAACGACGAGATCGGCGTCGAACCGGAGATGCCGTCCTTCCTGATCCGCATGGACCCGGAAGCCGGAGCCGACTCGTTCGACCGCCGTCACGGCGGTACCGGGACGGACATCGACCGGCAGGTCGTGGGTGCGCTCGACCAGCAGATCCACCAGATCGGGATCGAAGCCACCCAGCAGACGCAACCCGCGCTGGAGCATGGTGACTTCCGATGAGGCACGGACGGCGAGATGGGCGAACTCCATCGCGATATAGCCGCCGCCGACCAGGACGATGCTGCGCGGCAGCGTGTCCAGGTTCAGGAAGTCTTCGCTGGACGCGACCAGTTCCGCCCCCTCGATCGGCAAAGGGACCGGCATCGATCCGGCGGCTATGACGAAATGATCGGCTTCCAGCAACTCGCCGTCCACCTCCAGCGCATCGGCGCTGACGAACCGGGCGGTACCGTGAAATGCGGCGATCCCGGCATCAGCGAAGGCTTTTTCCTCGGCTTGAGGCACTGGATCGGTGAACCGTCGCTTGAAGGCCATCACGCTCCGCCAGTCGGGCACCGGCTTCTGAGAGAATATCCCGACATCGGGCTCCGCCAGAAGTTCGATGGCAGCCAGCGGCTCCGCCGCCGCACGGAGGACCTTCTTGGGATCGCAGCCGCGAAGCTGGCAGGTTCCGCCAAAAGGGCGTTCGTCGATGATGGCAACCTTGCGTCCCGCTGCCCGGCATCGACGTGCGATGGCCGATCCGGCAACCCCGGTC
>DASQKT010000772.1:0-5515 GCA_035630415.1 Skermanella sp. | reverse complement strand
TACCGGACCCATCTGTCCGACATCAAGAACGTCGTCGGACTGCGGCCCGGCGTCCACACGCCGGCGGCGCTCAATCTTCTGATCATGAACAAGGGCACCTTCTTCATGTGCGACACCTACGTGTCGCCGGACCCGACCGTCGCGGAGATTTCCGAAATGACCGCCCTGGCGGCCGAGGAGATCAAGCGTTTCGGCCTGACGCCGAAGGTGGCGCTGCTGTCGCACAGCAACTTCGGCAGCCACGACAGCCCGTCGGCCGTGAAGATGCGCGAGGCCCTGGTCGAGATCACGCGGCGCTGCCCCGACCTGGAAGTCGAGGGCGAGATGCATGCCGACAGCGCGCTGTCGGAGGAGATCCGGGCGCGGATCTTCCCGAATTCGCGGCTGAAGGGGCAGGCCAACCTGCTGGTCATGCCGGACCTGGACGCGGCCAATATCGCGTTCAACATGACCAAGGTGATGGGCGACGGCCTGTCCGTCGGCCCGGTGCTGCTGGGCATCAACAAGCCGGCGCATATCCTGACGCCGTCGGTCACCGTACGCGGCATCGTCAACATGTCGGCGCTGGCCACGGTGGACGCTCAGGTCTCTGCCGCGGAAGCCGCCGCCAAGGCGTAAACCCGGTCCGGGGAGTTTTACCCGGCAGATAGCCGCGGCAGTAGGGTGGTGAGGGCAGGGTGACCGAAGCGGTTCCTGATATCGGTCGGCCCGAGCCGGTTGGACCCGATCCCGACCGGGACGACCGGGCGGACTACGAGTTCGGCGTCTCGCCCGAACTCGTCGCCGGTCTGCGCGACTGCCTCAACGAAGGGCGGTTTGCGGAAGCCGGCGACATGATCGCCGGTCTTCACGCCGCCGATTTGGCCGACCTGATCGAGCAGATCGGGCCGGAGTGGCGCAGTGCGCTGATCGACCTCCTGCGGCCGGCCTTCGACGCCGAAATTTTCGCCTATCTCAACCAGTCGCTACGCGAAGTGGTGCTGGACCAGCTTGAGCCGAAGGAACTGGCGGCAGCCGTCGCCGAGCTGGAAAGCGACGATGCGATCGACCTGATCGAGGATCTCGAAGCCGATCAGCAGCGCGAGATCCTTGAGAACCTGCCGCCGGAGACTCGTGCCCTGGTCGAGGAAGGACTGACCTTCCCCGAAGACAGCGCCGGGCGCCTGATGTCGCGCGATCTGGTGTCGGTGCCCCAGTTCTGGACCGTCGGCAAGACGCTGGATTACCTGCGCACCGAAGCCGACGCCTTGCCGGAAGACTTCTACGACATCTTCATCGTCGATCCGATGCGCCGCGTCGTGGGAGCGGTGCCGGTCAGCCGGGTCATGCGCCAGAAACGGTCGGTCAGGCTGGCGGACATCCTGACGGAGGACATTCGGACCGTTCAGGCGATTACTGACCAGGAGGAAGTCGCTTTCCTGTTCCGCCAGTACGGGCTGGTATCGGCTCCCGTCGTGGATGGAGCCGGCAGATTGCTGGGCGTCATCACCGTCGACGATGTCGTGGACGTGATCGACGAGGAGGCCGAGGACGACCTGCTGAAGCTAAGTGGTGTCGCCGACGTCGATATCTACCGCGCCGTGCTGGATACGACCCGCTCGCGCTTTTCCTGGCTGTTCGTGAACCTGCTGACGGCGATCCTGGCATCGGGCGTAATCTCGATGTTCGAAGCGACGATCGAACATATCGTGGCGCTGGCGGTCCTGATGCCGATCGTGGCATCCATGGGCGGCAATGCCGGCACCCAGACGCTGACGGTGGCTGTGCGGGCCTTGGCGATGCGGGAGCTGTCGGAGGCCAATGCGTTGCGCGTGGTCACGAAGGAAGCCCTGGTCGGCACGATCAACGGCGCACTCTTCGCCGTGATCGTCGGACTCGTGGCCGGACTGTGGTTCGGAGATCACCTGATCGGGTTCGTCATCGGGATCGCCATGATCGTCAACCTGTTCGTCGCGGGCCTGTGCGGCACGCTGATCCCGCTGGGATTGACGAAGCTGAAGATCGATCCTGCGGTGGCAAGCACGGTCTTCCTCACCACCGTCACCGATGTCGTCGGCTTCTTCGCCTTCCTGGGGTTGGCGGCGCTGATCCTGATGTAGTCCCGGCGGACTGGGGTCCGGTGCACTACCAGACGAACGTCGCGAGCGCCGCGCGCGGGCGCGTCGTGGCCGCCGCCAGAAAGCTCTCCAGCCGCTCCGGCTGGGGCGCTTCGCCCCAAACCGTCTGGAAATCCTCGCGGTGTATTCCGCCGGTGACGAGTACGGAGTCGATCCCGGCGGCGCCGGCTGCCGCGATGTCGGTCGTCAGGTTGTCGCCGACCGCCAGGATGCGGGAACGGTCGGTGACGCCAAGCAAGTCGAAGCAGCGCGCGTACATCTCTCCGAAGGGCAGCCCGCAATACTCGACATCTCCGCCCAGATCCGCATAGCGCCTCGCCATGGCACCGGCGCCTGGACACCGCTCTCCGTTCACGAGACGCCACCGTTCCGGATCGGCGCACAGCAGCGGCAGATCCTTGGCAACGCAGATCCGGAAGACTTCCTCATAGTCGGCAAGGACGTCCTCGACCTCGTTGAAACCGGTGCACAGGACGAACTGCGCCAGATAAGGCTGATCCACCGCCTCCATGTCGAGCCCGTGGATCAGTTCGGCATCGCGGATGGGGCCGAAATGCAGGCAGGCAGTCCCTAGTTCCTGTAACCACTCGTCCGGACGATGACGCAGCCACTGGTGCGCCAATTCTCCCGATGTAAGCAGGTGGTCGTATAGATCCGGCTCCAGGCCCATCTCGGCCAGCAGACGTGCCGAGGACGATGTGCGTCTTGCCTGATTTGTCAGCAGGCAAACCTTCTTGCCGCGAGACTTCAGCTGACGCAGGGCATCGAGCGCTCCCGGATACACCGCCGATCCGTCATGCAGTACGCCGGCGGTGTCGAGCACGAAACCGTCGTAGTCATCCGCCAATTCGGAAATGCCGTTCACGATCGGGGTGGTTGAAGGCAGGCTGTAGGACATGGATCGTGCTCGCGGCTGGACAGTGATCGTTCCAGCTTCCCACGTTACCGGCCGCTTCGGGGTGGCTGTGGTGTCGCACCTGCCAGGGGATCAACTGGGACGGGAAGCAAGCCTGTCTCGTTCGACGAGCGCCATGGGGGGAAAAGCTGTTCGGTCAATGTGGGAATTACCGATTTGGCAACGAAGGTCAGAATAGGCTGTTAGCGACTGAACTGAGGTCGTCTCAACCCATCTATCTTTAAGAGACGCCAAGGGCAAATCGACGCAGGTAGTCGGGAGGGAAAATCCAATTATGATAATGTTTTCTATAATGGCGCATCAGGCTTATGCATGTGCAACCATATGGACTTGCGGTGCGGAGATGAGCCTTGCCATGTGCAAGTGCATCAATTCTTCGATGGAAGCTTATCTTGAGGCGATTGAAGGGTCTTATGGGACTATCAATGTCACCGGGTCGTTCACGTCGTCTCCAGGGCATGGCCGCAGTGCCGACGTAATTCCCTTCCCCATCCATAAAACGGTTTCATCCCGGCCGAGGTAAGTCCCCGCCGGGATGCCAGTCAGGATAAATTGCCTGCCAGTACAGGTTCTGGAAATACGCAGACTGCCTAAGCGGCGACCGGTAAAAACTGGCGTTCGGCGGATACTGCCGTCAGCATCGCTTTTTGTAGTTTTTCGAACGCCCGCATCTCGATTTGACGGACCCGCTCTCGGGACACGGCGTATTGTTTGCTCAACTCTTCAAGCGTCGCCGGTTCGTCCTTCATGCGGCGCTCCACCAGGATGCGGCGCTCCCTGTCGTTAAGCTTCTCCATGCCCAAGGCAAGCAGACGGCGACGCGATGCCAACTCGTCGGCATCGACGACGATGCTTTCCTGATCGGGCCGCTGGTCGACCAGCAGGTCCTGCCATTCCATATCGCCCTCGGCCGCCGTAACGGCGTTGAGCGAACTGTCGGCTGCCGCAAGGCGGCGGTTCATATCCACCACGTCCGTCTCGCTGACGTCCAGCTTGGTTGCGATGGCCGATACGGTTTCAGGCGACAGATCTCCCGACTCCAGTTCCTGCATCTCCCGCTTCACGCGGCGCAGGTTGAAGAACAGCTTCTTCTGGGCAGCGGTAGTGCCCAGCTTGACGAGCGACCAGTTGTGCAGGACATGCCCCTGCATGGCGGCGCGAATCCACCACAGCGCATAGGTGTTGAACCGGAACCCGCGTTCCGGATCGAATTTCTCGACAGCCTGCATCAGGCCGACATTTCCTTCCGCGATCAGGTCGGCCAGCGGTAGGCCGTAGCCGGCAAAGTCCCGCGCCATCTTGATGACCAGACGCAGGTGACTGCCGACCAGCTGACGCATGGCGCCACGGTCACCATGATCCCGCCAGCGACGGCCGAGATCCAACTCCTCCTCGGCGCTCAGCATCGCGAAGCGGCGGGACTCTTCGATGAACGGGGCGACGGCGTCGTCGGTATGAATGCTCAAAGCGAACCTCCAAGACCTTTAAGCGCCCCCAGCCACAGAGACAGGCATCCCTCACTCGTCCATCACGGGGTTCGAGTGGAGAAGAAAGAGGGAAGCGATTTTCGGGGGCGACACCTGATATGGGTTGTCGTCCATGCCGTTCAAGAACCTGTATCCAATATACAGGTTTTTTCGTTACCAGCGTCGTCCCGAGGGCGGGACGCTGCCGCGTCTTCTCGGCGCCGTCGCCGATGTGACCTGGAAGGCCCTGCTGTGCGGCCCTTCGAACAGCCTGACATCACGACGCTTGAAGAAAGGCACCAGTACAGCGCCGGCAACGAAGCCGCCGACATGCGCCCAGAATGCAACTCCGCCGCCGTCGTCGGAGGTCGGTGTGGTGGCGCCGCTGACGAATTGCATGACGAACCAGAGACCGAGAACGACCGCTGCCGGCACGCTGATGACGCGAATGAAGAAGAGTATGACGAACAGCATCCGGACATTGGCGCGGGGATGAAGCACCAGATACGCGCCCAGGACGCCGCCGATCGCGCCGCTGGCGCCGATCATGGGAACTTCCGATCCGGGCGCCGCGAAAGACTGCACCAGAGCCGCCGTCATGCCGCACAGCAGGTAAAAGACGACGAATCGTCCCCGTCCCATGCTGTCCTCTACGTTGTTCCCGAAGATCCATAAATAAAGCATGTTCCCGAGCAGATGCATCCATCCGCCATGCAGGAACATGGACGTCACGATGCTGACCGGAGCGGGGACCAGGCGAAGCTCGGGAGGCAGCTGCGCCGATCCGAACAGCACTGCGGGGATCAGGCCAAGCGAATAGACGATAGCGTTGCTTGCGCGCACGCCCAGCGTCGTTTGCCACAGAAAGACCGCGATGCATCCGGCGATAACAATCCAGGTAACCACCGGCAGGCGGCGGGTCGGATTGTCATCGGAGAGGGGCAGGGTGAACATCGGGCCTCTGGCTTGGCTTCATGGCGCGGTCCGGCACCTGAAGCTTGTAAGAAGCCGGAGAT
>DASQKT010000771.1:0-4590 GCA_035630415.1 Skermanella sp. | reverse complement strand
CCCGCCCAGCCCGCCGCCAGCGTGCCCGCAATGTTGCCGAGGCCGATGATCGAGATCGCGACGGCGCCCAAGGCGCCGGTCGTCGTGATCCCCATCGAGTGCAGCACGCTGCCGAGCATGATCGGTCCGCAGACCTCGGCGACGAAAGCGGGGAAGTGCGCCGTGATGAAGGCAAGCTGATAGCCGCAGGAGAAGAACCCCATGAAGATCAGCGCGAAGCTGGGGTCGCGCAGCGCGCCGAGCACCACCGTCCCCATGCTCTGCTGAAGCTCCGCCCTGGAAACGGGTACGGGCGAGCGCATCCAGGGCAGCACGAACAGCACCGCCAGGATCAGCGCCGCGAAGGCCATGAACACGCCCTGCCACGGCATGAGCGCCAGCAACCCCTCGGCCAGCGGCGGCCCCAGCACCTGCCCGGCGGACCCGGCGGCGGTGACGATGGCGAGCGACATGGACCGGTTCTCGTCGGACGAGGCCCTGCCCACGACGGCCAGAACCACGCCAAACCCGGTGCCAGCGATGCCCAGCCCGACCAGCACTTCATAAAGGTGATGCTCGATCGGCAGGGTAGCGCCCGCCGAAAGCACCAAGCCCAGCGCATAGGCCACCGCCCCGATGACGATAGCCTTGCGGTCCCCGATCTTCTCGGCGACGGCGCCGAACAGCGGCTGGCCGAAGCCCCAGGCGAGGTTCTGGATCGCGATGGCGAGGGAGAACTCGGCGCGGGGCCAGTTGAACTCCATAGCGATGGGAAGCTGGAAGACGCCGAAGGAGGCGCGGATGGCGAAGCCCACCAGCACCACGAGGCTGCCGGCGAGAAGGACGGGCGTGATGAGGGGAGCGCGCTGGATCATTCAACTTCTCTGCGCCTGGGGAGAAATCCTGTCAACCGGCGGATCTGCGCGATCTGCCATGCGCCGGATGAAGCGGTGGCGCCGCTTCGATCCGGCAGTCGGTCCAGCAGTCGATCGCCGTCAGTTGGAGCTTGATTTCTCCTTCGACACCGATTGCAGGAACGCTTGCAGTTCCTTCGTGTAGAACTTCGCCATTCCGGTCGTGCCATGGCCGCGCGTGTCTTCGCTGGCCGGGATCAGGAACAGGCGGCCGTTCTTCACGTGCTTCATCGCCGCTTCCGTGACGCCGGTCTCCGGCGGGTTGCGTTCGTCGTCGGCCGCGTTGATGAACAGCAGCGGGGCATTGATGCGGTCCAGCAGCGGCGTCGGGTTGTATTCGCCGGAGGACTCCCAGGCATAGATGAAGTCGTTGGCGTCGGCGTTGAACTTCACCGCCAGCCGGTCCTCGACCATCTTGTCGGCCTTCTCGCGGGTCGGGGCCAGCTTCTGGTAAGCCAGCGTGCCGCCGCTGGTGGCCGTGGCGTAGAAGACGTTGGCCAGTCTCATGGCGTTCGGCTGCTCGGTATAGTCGCCGTCCTTGTAGCCGGGGTCCTGGCGGATCATCTCGACCATCAGGCGGCGCAGCATCCAGTTGTGGGCAGCCATCTCGGTCGGCTGCGAGGCCATCGGAACCAGCGCATCCATGTAGTCGGGATATTTGCCGCCCCAGATCCAGGTGTGCATGCCGCCCATGGAATTGCCCATGACGAGATGCACATGCGTCAGCTTGAGACCTTCGGTGAGCAGCCGATGCTGTGCATCGACCATGTCCTCGGAACTGTATTTGGGGAACTTCGCCCGCAATCCGTCGGACGGCTTGGTGGATTTGCCGTGGCCGAGGGCGTCTGGCAGGATGATGAAGTATTTCTTCGCATCGAGTGGCTGACCCTCGCCGAACAACTCACCGGCAAAATCGGGCGTCAGCATGCTGGCCCCGGACCCGCCCGTGCCATGCAGGATCACGACCGGCTCGCCGGACGGCTCCCCGACCGTCCTGTAGTGCAAGCGCACTTCCGGCAGGATGTCGCCGGTATGGAACCGGAAGTCCTTGGCGACGAAGGAGCCTTCCTTGGGTGCCGGATATTCTGCCGCGCCGGCATCGGCGGCGAAGACGGCAAGCGACAGCGCCGCTCCGGCGGCGGCATGCATCAACGATCTCAGGACCCGCATGGGGCGTCCTCCCTTATTTTTTATGATGGGGGCGGGCATGGAAGCACCCGTCCCCGCATGGGATCATCATCGCTGCATGCGGGAAGCTGCACAAGGCGCGCTCACGATCACGTGATCGGCCCCAGGCCGGCGTTTCGGGAGCAGTCAGCCGTGCATCCGGGAAATCGCGTCGGCCAAACGGATCGGCTCGGGCAGGCGCCATTTGGGAGTGAAGCGGAGCACCAGATCGACGGCGGTGGGCAGGCTTATCCGGTGGCCGACGGATACGAAGAGCGGGTTTGTGCCGTCGCGGGTGCGGAGCGCCACGCCGACCAGTTCCTTGCGGTGGAACATGGGCGAGGAGGACCCTCGTTCCCGCGCCGGTTCTTCGTAGCGCCCGACAAGACGCGACTTGGCGACACCGATCGCTGGCAGGCCAGTGACCACGCCTAGGTGGCACGCCAAGCCTAGGCGGCGCGGATGGGCCAGCCCTTGCCCGTCGACCACCAGCAGGTCGGGCGGCTCCGGGAGCAGGGACAGCGCCGCCGCCATCGCTGGGACTTCGCGGAACGACAGGAAGCCCGGCACGTACGGGAAGTCCGTCGGCTTCGACAGCAGGACGGAGCGGGTCAGTTCCAGCGTCTCCGCATCGATCTCGGCAATTGCCGCCCAGGTCTTCCGGTCGGCTTCGCTGTAATGGGCATCCAATGCCGCGATCCGGCGCAGCGGACCGAAATCGTCATGGGTCACGACGCGGTGGCGCAGCCGTTCCTGGACCACGCGCGCCTCGGCCTCGGTTGTCGGCCAGGGCTCAAGGGTCGGGTGGTCGGCGGTGTCGGTCTTCATGACGGTTTCAACGGACTTTCGCAGCGCCGGTTCCGGTGCCGAAGGGCAGGTCCGGAACTTCCACGAGGCACGGCCAGTTGAAGCCGCTGACTTTCGGAAAGCTTGGGAAAGGGTTGGAAATCCATGGCCGATGCAGCAGCGAAACCTCTGGCGATCGTAACCGGCGCCTCTACCGGTATCGGATATGAACTGGCCAAGGAATGCGCCAAGAACGGGTTCAACCTGATTGTCGCCGCCGACGAGCCGGCGATCGACAAGGCGGCGAAGGAGTTCAGCCAGCTTGGCGCCGATGTCGATGCGGTGCGGGCCGATCTGGCGACCCTGGAAGGAGTCGATGAGGTCTATGCCGCCATCAGGGGGCGGCCGGTCGACGCACTGCTCGCCAATGCCGGCCGGGGGCTTGGAAAAGGCTTCCTCGACCAGGACTTCGATGACGTGCGCCATGTCATCGACACCAACGTCACCGGCACGCTGTACCTGCTGCACAAGGTCGGGCGGGATATGCGGGCGCGGGGCAAGGGTCACATCCTGATTACGGGATCGATCGCGGGCTTCATGCCGGGGACCTATCAGGCGGTCTACAACGGCACCAAGGCCATGCTGGACAGCTTCTCCTTCGCGCTCCGGCATGAGCTGAACGATTCGGGCGTCACGGTGACCTGCCTGATGCCGGGTCCCACGGATACCGAGTTCTTCGCCCGTGCCGACATGCTCGACACCAAGGTCGGGCAGGCGAAGAAGGACGATCCCGCCGAAGTCGCGCGCATCGGCTTCGACGCGATGATGAAAGGGCAGGGCGATGTCGTCAGCGGATGGAAGAACAAGCTTCAGACGGCCATCGCGACCGTGACGCCGTCAGGCGTCCTGGCCGAGATGCATCGCGGCATGGCGGAACCGGGGAGCGGGAAGAAATAGCGGCGTCAGGGCCGGTGCAGGGACACGATCTCGCCGCCGAAGAAACGCTGGAGCAGGGCGGTCAACCGGTCGTGAGCGGCCTGCACGTCGGCCGGCGGCGTTGCGGCATTGCCCTGGACGATCAGGAAGACGTCGCGGGTGGCGGGGGTGACCTTGGTCTTTTCCGACTGGCGGACTTCCAGCCGGCAGATAACTTCGGGGCTGCCGGTGCCGTCACCGTCGATATAACCGTACTCGCCGGGCCGCACCGGCTCCGGCTCGGCGGCTCCGACCGGGTGGTAGCGCTCGGCTCCCGTGGTCAGGCGGATGGAGATGCCACCCGTGACGGCGGCCAAATCGTGGGCGCCCAGCGACAGCTTGGTCTCCAGCGAGACGGCGTTGTAGACATCGACCAGCGGGCCTATCCGGGGGATGTCGCCGCGCTTCTCGACATAGCGGATCAGCGTCTCGGAGGCTGAGAACAGCTTGCGGGTCGGCACCTCGAAGCTTTTGTGAAGCTCGCGGAAGCCGGCATAGATGGGGTCGGACGTGATAAGGTCGCGGACGGCCCGCTCCCGCACTCCCGCCACGATTCCATCGACGAAGGCCGCAATCTCGTCCGGCGGCGTCCTGCCCTGATCGGCACCGAGCAGCAGGGAATAGGCGCCGGTCACGCCGCGCTCGCGCAACGCCTCATCGAAATGGAAGTCGAATCTCGTACCCGCCGCCATGCCTGGGTCTCTCCCTTGATCCTTCTTTCCGGCGTATCGTGAGATGCCGTGGAATGCAAGTGCGTCGCATATTAAGC
>DASQKT010000770.1:0-3636 GCA_035630415.1 Skermanella sp. | reverse complement strand
GCATCGGTCGGCAGGGCCTTCGTGCTGTTTCCCGACCCCTGGCCGAAGCCGCGCCACCACAAGCGGCGCTTCATCGGCCCGGAAAATCTGGCCCGGCTCTCCCGCGTCCTCAAGGATGGGGCGGAACTGCGGATGGCGAGCGACGTCATGGGTGTCGCCATGTGGATGCTGGAGCATACCTGGCTTCATCCCGACTTCGAGTGGCTGGCCCGCACGCCGGAAGACTGGCGCAGCCGTCCGGACGACTGGCCGCAATCGCGCTACGAGCAGAAAGGCGTGGAGGCCGGCCGCAATCCGGTGTTCCTGCGTTTCAGGCGGAAAGCCCGCATGCCCGCATAGCGGGCTTGGCCGTCCTCCTCTCTCCTCCCGCTCCCGCCAGCCGGCTGAGCGGGAGGAAGGCGCCGCCTGCCGGACGTCCGTGGCGATGGGCCGTGGCGATAGATTGTGGAAAATCCTTGCGACGTGCCGCAACTTCGCTATATTCCCTTCCGTGATCCCATACGATCCGGCGGTCCCGCCAAAACGGGCCTTGTCGGCTCGCATCCGGGTGGGCCACTGGCCCACTTTTTTTATTTCGCTCTTCTCGTTTTCCGCACCGGGTTTCCGAAACCCGAGGCGTTGTTTCAAGTCAGGTGGTATGGACGCAACCGATCGGATACAAAAGATCATCGCCCCCTCGGTCGAAGCCATGGGCTACGAGATCGTGCGGGTGCAGGTGTCGGGCACGCAAAAGCCCACCTTGCAGGTGATGGCCGAGCGGAAGGACGATGCCGCGATGACGGTGGAGGATTGCGCCGACATCAGCCGCGCCGTTTCGGCCCTGCTCGATGTCGAAGACCCGATTTCTTCCGCCTATACGCTGGAAATCAGCTCGCCGGGGATCGACCGGCCGTTGACCCGGCTGAAGGATTTCGAACGGTTCGCCGGCTTCGAGGCGCGTATCGAGACGCGCTTCCCGCTCGACGGCCGCAAAAGGTTTCGCGGTATCCTGAAGGGTGTCGAAAACGGGGCGGTGCGGATCGATACCGACACCGGCCCGGCTTCCGTCCCCTTCGATGCGGTGCAGCGCGCCAAGCTGCTCCTGACCGACGAGCTGATCGCCGCTACGGCAGCGCAGCAGTAGCCGGCTTTTCGCCTCACGTCTCGATGTCTAGAACCTAAACGAACGCCAGGGACTTCTGGAATGGAACTGCTACAAGTAGCCGATGCGGTCGCCCGCGAAAAGAACATCGACCGGGACGAAGTCCTGGAAGCGATGGAGCAGGCGATTCAGAAGGCTGGCCGCTCCAAGTACGGGCACGAGCACGACATCCGGGCGCGCATCGACCGCAAGACTGGCGACATCCACCTGATGCGCTATCTTGAAGTGGTCGAAACCGTCGAGAACGAGGTGACCCAGCTCACCCTGCGCGAAGCGCAGCGGATGAAGAAGGACGCGGCCCTGGGCGAGTTCCTGACGGACGAACTGCCGCCGATCGATTTCGGCCGGATCGCCGCCCAGACCGCCAAGCAGGTCATCGTCCAGAAGGTCCGCGAAGCCGAACGGCAGCGTCAGTTCAAGGAATACAAGGACCGCATCGGCGAAGTCGTCAACGGTCTGGTCAAGCGCGTGGAATACGGCAACGTCACGGTCGATCTGGGCCGGGCGGAAGCCATCCTGCGCCGCGACGAGCTTCTGCCGCGCGAGCACTTCAAGAACGGCGACCGCGTACGGGCGTACATCTATGACGTACGGGCGGAAGCCCGTGGTCCGCAGATCTTCCTGTCGCGCACCCATCCCACTTTCATGGCGAAGCTGTTTTCCCAGGAAGTGCCCGAGATTTACGACGGCATCATCGAGATCAAGTCGGTCGCCCGCGATCCCGGCTCCCGCGCCAAGATCGCCGTGCTGAGCCATGACAGCTCGATCGATCCGGTCGGCGCCTGCGTCGGCATGCGCGGCAGCCGCGTCCAGGCCGTCGTCGGCGAGCTTCAGGGTGAAAAGATCGACATCATCCCGTGGTCCCAGGACCCGGCGACCTTCGTGGTCAACGCCTTGGCTCCGGCCGAAGTCGCCAAGGTCGTGATGGACGAAGAGAGCAAGCGCATTGAAGTCGTGGTCCCCGATGACCAGTTGAGTCTTGCGATCGGCCGCCGAGGCCAGAACGTCCGGCTCGCCAGCCAGCTTACCGGCTGGGACATCGACATCATGACCGAGAACGAAGAGTCCGAGCGCCGGTCCGAGGAATTCAAGACCCGGTCGCAGCTCTTCATCGACGCTCTCGACGTCGACGACGTGATTGCCCACCTGCTGGTGGCCGAAGGCTTCTCCTCGGTCGAGGAAATCGCCTTCGCCGAGATCCATGAACTGGCCGAGATCGAAGGCTTCGACGAAGACGTCGCCGAAGAGCTTCGCGACCGTGCCCGGCTGTTCCTGGACCAGCAGAACAGCGAGCTGACCGAACGCCGTCAGGCTCTAGGGGTCTCGGAAGAGATCGCCGGGATCGAGGGTTTCTCGCCGGTCATGCTGGTCAAGCTGGGTGAGAACGGCGTCAAGACGCTGGACGACCTTGCCGACTTGGCCGGCGACGAGCTTCGCGAGATCCTCGGCAAGGATGCGATGAGCCTCGACGAGGCCAACGAAATAATCATGGCCGCCCGTGCCCACTGGTTCACCGAGGAAGGCGCCACGACAAGCGCCGATACCGGACAGGACAAGTAGGCGTCACCGGGCGGACCATATCAGACACCAACCGAGACACACCTCGACCCGAACGACTTAGCCTCCAACCAAGGATCGACCCAGCAAGGGATGATATCGCTGAACACCCACATACCTCCGCCACCGGAACCATTCGCCTTCCAACAGGACCCCGATCCCGGCACCACCGGTCTCGAGGCTCTGGAGGAAGAGGCGATCGGCGGCCGCCGCAGCCCGTTGAGGCGCTGCATCGTTACCGGAACGGTCGCTGACCGTTCCGGCATGATCCGTTTCGCCATTTCGCCGGAAGGCTTCGTGGTGCCGGATCTGGAAGGCGGCTTGCCGGGACGGGGGCTTTGGGTTACCGCGGATCGGAACGTCCTGATCAAGGCGTTCAAGAAGAGCGCCTTTGGCAAAGCGGCACGCCGCTCGGTCAGGGTCGATCGGAACCTCCCCGATCTGGTGGAAGCGCTTCTGAAGCGTCGCTGCCTGGACACGATCGGTCTGGCGCGACGCGCCGGTATCGCAGTGGCCGGGTTCGAAAAGGTCCGCGAGGCTTTGAAGCACGGCAAGGCGGGCGTCCTGCTCGCGGCATCCGACGGTGCCGACGATGGACGTGCGAAGGTTCGGGCGCTGGCGGGCGAAGCTCCGGTAATCGACTTGTTCGACACCGGGGATTTGGGACACGCCTTCGGCCGCGACCATGCGGTGCATGCGATGCTGGCGCCGGGCCGGTTGGCCAAGCGCTTTCTGGAGGATTGCCGGCGGTATGCGGGTCTTCGCCAGAGTATCTCGGGTGATGGAAATTGCGGTCCGGCATCGGCCGGCCGGGCAACAGATTTAACGACGAGCTAGTCGGACACAGATGACTGACAGTAACGACCAGGACCGCAAGAAAGTTCTGAGCCTCTCCGGTAAGGGTAAGCTCGAACTGAAGAACAAACCCGCTGCCGACA
>DASQKT010000769.1:0-10666 GCA_035630415.1 Skermanella sp. | reverse complement strand
TTCGCGGCCACGAAGGTTGGGTCGCGGGCTGTGCGTTCTCTCCCGATGGCCGACGCCTAGCCTCGGCATCGGCTGACCGGACGGTGCGCCTATGGGACACGGCGTCCGGTGAGGCCGCTGCCGTGCTGCGTGGTCACGAAGACTTGGTCACGGGCTGCGCGTTCTCTCCTGACGGTCGCCGCCTCGCCTCGGCATCTTATGACTGGACAGTGCGCCTATGGGATGTCGCGTCCGGTGAGGCCGTCGCTGTGCTGCGTGGTCACGAAGGTTGGGTCACGGGCTGCGCGTTCTCTCCCGATGGGCGATACCTCGCCTCGGCATCGGAAGACCAAACGGTGCGCTTGTGGGACACCGCGTCCGGTGAGGCCGCCGCCGTACTTCGCGGTCACGAAGACTTGGTCACGGGCTGCGCATTCTCGCCCGATGGGCGGCACCTCGCCTCGGCATCGGAAGACCGGACGGTGCGCCTGTGGGACGCCGCGTCCGGTGAGGCCGTCTCCGTGCTGCGCGGTCATAAGAGCTTGATCGCGAGTTGCGCGTTCTCGCCCGATGGCCGGCGCCTTGCCTCGGCATCGGGTGACCAGACGGTGCGCCTGTGGGATGCCGCGTCCGGCGAGGCCGTCGCCGTGCTGCGTGGACACGAAGGCTGGGTCGCGAGCTGCGCGTTCTCCCCCGATGGCCGGCGCCTCGCCTCGGCATCCTATGACCGGACGGTGCGCCTATGGGACATAGCTTCCGGCAAGCCCGTCGCGGTGCTACGCGGTCACGAAAGCTCGGTCATGAGCTGCGCGTTCTCGCCCGATGGCCGCCACCTCGCCTCGACATCCCACGATGGATCGTTATGTCTATGGGACCTGGAGGCGGAAGGCGCGGTCAGGCTTCGCATTCAGCATTTTGGGAACGGCTCATGGGCCGTGCTGGACTGCGCCAACAACCGGATCGTCGAAGCCACCGGTGACGCATGGCGGTGGATTGGGTTGATGGTGACGGACCCAGTCAGCGGTGCGGTTACCCGCTACCCGGCGGAGACGCTTGGTCCGCTGCCGGCTCCGCGTCTGCTGCGGTAGCATCTCAAAGTGGCGATGGTCGCGAACGGGTCACGCTTCGCCATTCCCCGCCTGCGAGAAACACGCGGCAAATTTTCATCAACGTTGACAAAGGTATGCATTCAGAGCAGACTCCGGTTGCCATCGCAACCGCGAGGCGGCCGAGTTGCGGGACGCCAATCCCACAACTCAGCCTAACCATCAATGTCTGTATCGTTACAAGGGTAACCCATCGATGGCTGAGCAGACCATTACCACACCCAGCGCGTTTTCGCGCCGTTCTTTGTTCTCCGCCGCCGCAGCGATTCCGATCGCTGCGGCGGCGGGAACATCCCGTATCGCCGACGCTGGTTCGCCGGCGCCTCGACTGACCGGCTTGGTGCCCGATCAGGTGCTTGTCCTGCTGGTCCATTACCGGGAGGTCGGCACCCGGTTGCGGAAGGCGGATGCCGATTTCGCGGCGGCTCTCGCGGAGATGCCGGACTGGGCCAAGCCGGAGATCGCCGCCAACGGCCGCCTGGGATCGCGCCTGCCGTCCTGGACCCGCGAGGAACTGGCCGCCATCGGCTTGCCCGACTCCATGCCGGCGCGGCCTTCCATCGCCGATCTGCACAACTTCAACCGGGAGCTTCGCAAGAGCCACCCCATGCTGCGGTTCGACCGCAAGCGGCTCCACCGCGCCCGCGTGGACGCCTGGAACGAGAAGCGGCGGGACCAGAAAGCGTGGTTCACGCGGACTGGAGCGGATGCGGTGGAACGGCGGCGTCGGCGGCTGATGACGCAGAAGACTGCTATCGAGACCCAACTGATGGAGCTGATGACCGGGGCGGCTGGCGGGTTTGCGGCGGGTGAGCAGGCGTTGAGTTCCTGAACGGCTGGCTCTTCCTGCCCGCCGGGATCGCCGTATCCGTCTTTTTGGCAGCCGTCACCTTGCTTGCCATCGTCGTATCCGCACCGCTCCCTTGTACCAAACTTAAGCGTCCAAGGTCGCGGTGCGGTCATCGAATTGGGGAAATCAGCATTTCTCGGACAAAAAGCCCTCTGCCATGAGGCGGAAGGCATGGGTTGCCTTGGGCAGGGTGGACTGCGGATCGTCGCTGGCCGCTACCCACAACGCCGCGTTCAGTGCAGCACCACTGAGGAGGCGGGCGGCAGCCTCGATATCGGCGCTCTTCATGACGCCGGCGGCGATCAATTTCCCGACCACTTGCTTCGTTGCTTGCAGACACGCGTTCTGGCTGGGCCAGTGGGAGGGATCACCGAGAAACGCAGGCCCATCGAGCAGCACGATCCTTCTCACTTCGGGGTCCAGCGCCATCGCGATATAGGCCGCTCCTTCAGCGAGGAGCCGTTCCCAGTCATCCCCCGCACCTGCGCTGGATGCCCTGGCACGAGCCGCCATCTCGCCATCGACCTGCGCCACGACGGCCGCGAGCAGCCCCTTCTTGTCGCCAAAATTGTGATAAAGCGCGCCGCGCGTCAGACCGACGGATGCGGTCAGTTCGTCCATCGACGACGCGGCAAACCCTTCGGCGGCGAATGCCTTTCGTCCGGCGGCAATCAGCTTGCCGCGGTTTTCCTCCATCGTTTCCGAGCGACGCCGTGCGGCCATAACCAACCCTTCGTCAAATACACGGCGCATATCACTTGACATACGTTGCGTATGTGAGTTTGATATACGTCACGTATCTGAGATTACGGGGCGGGCATCAGCCCGTCAACACCGCCTTCCAGCAACCCATGACAGGAGAATTCCACATGGCCCAGCGTGATGCCGTTTTCCCCGCCGGCCGGCATGACCTCTACACGTCACATGCCTATTCAGCAGCGATCAGATCCGATGATCTCTTGTTCGTGTCCGGTCAGGTCGGCAGTCGCAGCGATGGCTCGCCCGAGCCGGACTTTGAGGCTCAGGTCCGTCTGGCATTCGCCAATCTCAAAGCGACGCTGCAAGCGGGTGGATGCGGGCTTGACGATATCGTCGATGTGACGACCTTTCACACCGATCCCGAAAATCAGTTCGGCACGGTCATGACCGTTAAAAGCGAAGTCTTCCCAAAAGCGCCTTATCCGAATTGGACGGCGGTCGGCGTCAACTGGCTCGCGGGGTTCGACTTCGAGATCAAGGTCATCGCCCGTATTCCGAACTGAGGAGTGCCTCATGGAGGAGGGCAGCATGACCGACCTCGCGCAGAACAAGGCGAACGTGATCGCCTTCTATGAACTGATGTTCAACGACGGCCAGCCACGCGAGGCAATCGAGCGCTATGCTGGCGACGAATACATCCAGCACAACCCGCATGTGGCGACCGGCAAGGATGGATTCATCGCCTATTTCGAGCGCATGGCGCGCGAATGGCCGGGCAAGCGGGTCGAAGTGAAGCGGGCGGTCGCCGAGGGCGATCTGGTCGTGCTGCACTGTCTCCAGCACTGGCCGGGCGACCATGACTATGCGGCCATGGACATCTTCCGGCTTGATGGCAGCGGCAAGATTGTCGAACACTGGGACGTGTTGCAGATTCTGCCGAATACTTCCGCCAATCCGAATGGGATGTTCTAAGCTGGTTCTTGGGAAAGATGTGGCGTACTTCCAGACGGCTCCTCAAACGCAGCCCGGCGGCACGATCCGCCGCACGTCGAGGTCGAAGCCGGCGGGACCACCGGCGGGGGGCCGCCGGGCTATCGCCAGCAGGTGCCGGCCGGTCGGCTGGAGTTGGGCGAAGGTCCAGCCGGCCGCCGTGTCGTCCATGTCGGGGGCCAGCACCAGCCGGGCGGGGGAGTCGGCGTCAAGCAGGAACCAGAACTTGTCCAGCGGGATCGACAGGCCCATTCCGCGCGCCTTGATGTAGGCTTCCTTGAGCGTCCAATAGGTGAAAAACCGTAACGCTTGGGCGTCGGGGGGGAGGGCGGCGATGTCGCGCGCCTCGACCGGCGCCATGAAGCGGTCGGCGATCTCCAGCAGGCTGCCGGCGCGGTCGATCAGCTCGACATCGACGCCGATCTCGCCGCCGAGCGCCACGGCGCAGACGACGAGACCCCTGGTGTTGGACAGGTTGAAGCGCAGGCCGGCGCAGTCCGGCGACGGGCGGTCGATTTCCGGCCGGCCCCACTGGTTCGCCCGGAAGCGCCAGTCGGCAGGGGCGACGGCGGCGTAGCGCGACAGCACGGTCCGGCACAGGGCGCGGGTGAGGAGGTATTCGTGGCGGGCGCGGTCGTTCAGGAAGCGGGCGTGGCGGGTGCGTTCGTCCGGGGACAGCAGGCCGAGATACGCGTCCAGCGCCGCCGGAGCCGTCAGGTCGTCCGACTGCGTGTACCAGAGATGGACGGTGCTGGGACCTAGCGGCTGTGTCATGGCGGCACGGTAGTCCGAAGCGGGACGCCGTGTCATGCACCGTGTCATGCGACGTTTCCGCCCGCATGGAATTAAGTAAAATTTAGATGCATTGCGCCTGCAAAAGTCAAGTATTACCCATGATTACGTCATTGCGCTGCCCCATATAAACCATAATTTAATGAATATATCGTCTTTTTTATGCTAGAACAGGCGGGGTCTTGCGCAGCCTATCCCAAGGGCCGGCATCAGGACGGAGCGCCGTGCCAGATCTACTTCTTTGTTCGAGGGAACCGACATGTTGACCGATACCGACTGGATGATGCACGCGAAGGCAACGCGGAGCATGGCGTCCAGAAGCCTGCGCCAGGGCGAGACGGAAGTTGCCCAAAGGCTGTTCCAGGCGGCGACCCAGATGGAGACCATCGCGCAGACGACTCCCTCCACGGCGCAGGGCGGTAATATCGTGAAGCTGGCGCTCAATCTCTCCAATGCGTCGTAGGCATGTGGTTCCACGCTGCCCCTTTAGTGTAATTTCGTTGGACGGACATATTCGTATAGGCAGATTGGGTTTGCCTTTCGTGTCTCATCTAACTAATGGTTGCGCCATGGAGATCGCTATCGGATAGCCATGGAGGCGGAGTGGCCCAGCGCGCATATCTCAGCTTCATAGCCGCACTGCTGCCGATCCTGACGTTTTCAGCCGTCATGGTTATCGTGCTGAACGGATTGCAGGAACATAACCTCGCCCGCAACATCCAGGACGGCGCCCGTTCCGCCTCTTCGGCGATCGAGGTCGAGATCACGCGGAACCTCAGCGCTCTGGAAACGCTGGCGATGGGGGCGCGTCTTGAGGAGCCGGGCGGGCTGGAGCGGCTGTTCGTCCAGGCGCGCGAGGTAATGGCGGCCCATCCCGACTGGATCAACGTGATGCTGAGCGACCGGGAAAACATCCTGTTGAGCCTGAGGCACGGGATGGCGCTGAAAGGCGCGTCCTTGCCGCCGCTGCTCGACCCGGCCGCGATCCGGCAAGTGATGCTGGCAGGCCGTCCGGCGATCAGCGGGGTGATCGTGGAGCCCAGCCGCTACCCCGAGCCCTTCGTGTCGTTCCGGGTGCCGGTGCGGACCGGGGCCGCGCGGCAGGTGACCCATGTGCTGTTCGTCGGTATCCGCGCCTGGGCCTTTCACGAAGCGCTGAAGCTGGACGAACTGCAATCGGGCTGGGCGCTGTGCCTGATCGACGGCGGGCTCCGGATCGTCACGAGGACGACGGCGTCAACCCCGCTCGACCCGACTATCGGGCGGCAGGCCGATCCCAGCCTGGCAACGGGGCTGGAGCAGGAGCAGGAAGCCTTCCCGGTACACGGGATAGACGGGGCGGAGTACCTGGTCAGCGCCGATCGCGTCTCGCCCGGCGGATGGTTCGTCACCGCGTCGGTCCCCTTCGCCGTCGTCGGCCGCGCCAACCGGCTCAACCTGGCGCTGGCCGCCGGCAGCGGCCTGCTGGCCCTGGCGATAGCGGCCGGACTGGGGGCGTCGCTGATCTCCAGCATCCTGCGGCGCCATGCCGCCGAAGCCCGGCTTGCCGGGCTGGAAGCGGAACAGCTTGCCGAGCGGCGGCTGAACCGGATCGCCGCCGACATCCCCGGCGCCATCCTGCGCCGGGTGCTCCACCCCGACGGCCGGCTCAGCTTTCCCTATTTCAGCGAGGGCGGCCGGACCCTGCTGAACCTGGGGCGCGACGTCCGGTTCCGTCCAGGGAACGTGGAGGAGGTAGCGGAACGGCTGATCGCACCGGAGGACCGGCAGCGCTGGATCGATGCGATCCGGACCTCGGCCTGGACGCTGGAGCCGATCTCGATGGAGTTCCGCGTGGTCAACGCGGAGGGGGCGAAGACCTGGATCCGCAGCATCGCCCGACCCCACCGCGAGGCCGACGGGTCGGTGGTGTGGGATGCCGTGGCGCTGGACGTCAACGACCTGAAGCTGACGCAGGCGGAACTGGAACTGAGACTGGCGGAGAAGGACACGCTGCTGCGCGAGGTCCACCACCGGGTCAAGAACAACCTTCAAGCGATCTGGGGCGTGATCCAGGTGGAGCGCAGCCGGCTGTCCGACGCGCAGGCGCGCGAGCGGCTGGAGGTGATCGGTCACCGCCTGAGCGTGCTGGGAGGCATCCATCAGCAGCTTTACGCGTCGGACAACCTTCAGCGCATCGACTGCGCCGAGAACCTGGAACAGCTTGGGCTGCGGCTGGCGGACCTGCACGGCCGCGACGGGATAAACATCCTGGTCGATGCCGATCCCGTCCTGTGCGACCTGGATACGGCGCTGCCGATCGGGCTGATCGCCAACGAACTGATCAACAACTGCTACCGGCACGCCTTCCCGGCCGGCGGCGGCGGTAGGATCGACGTGTCGCTGCGCGACCGGGAAGACGGCATCGAACTGGAAGTGGCCGACGACGGAGCGGGCATGACTCCGGCACAGCAGAGCGGCATCGGCACGATCATCGTGGATGCGCTGGCGGGCCAGATCGACGGCACCGTCTCCACCGTGACCGGCGCCGCCGGCACCACCGTCACCGTCCTGATTCCGAAAAATCCAGCGGCGGGCCTGACGGGCGCCTCGGCGGCTTAATTCAGGCGGCGTAATTCACGCGGCGCGCGGAACGTCGGGGCCGCCGTCCGGACGGTTGTTCGTCCGGCGCAGGGCGATGACCTTCGCCGGAGCGGCCGCGCGGTCGGCGGCGCGGCCTAGGCGCACGGCTTCCGCGATCTCCGCGCGGCTGATTCCCATGTCGGCCAGCAGCTCGTCGGGCAGGCGGTTGAGGGTGCGTTCGGCGCGCGAAACCGCGTCCAGCTTGACAAGGCGCGCCAGCATCGAAGCCATGCCGGAGAGCAGATGCCGGCGCGGCGCTGGGGTCTTGCTGTGCGTCAGGTTCAAAGTAATGAGGTTCATGGTGCAGCTCCTTGTTTCGAGCGGCACTTTGATCGCGTCCTCTTGCCAAAGAGTTGACAGGTACGGGGACGCCTGAGACAAAATTGTGGCAACGGGAAGGGATGCTAATTCGGCGACGCCTCCGCCAGCCAATCCTCGCACCGCAGGCCATCGACCCTGTTAAATTCACCGAGGTTGCCGGTGACGACTATGAGGCCCCGGCTGCGGGCGTGGCCGGCGATCATGAGATCATATGGCCCGATGACCATGCCCCGCCGTTCCAGGTCGGCGCGGATATCTCCGAAATGAGCGGCGGCATCCTCGTCGAACGGCAGGACGGCAAGGCGGCTGGTCAAACGGTCGACTTCGCGGCGCTTCTCCGCCGGCTGGGCCGACTTGGCGGCGCCGTGCAGCAACTCGCCCAGTGTGACGGTCGATATGCAGAGTCCGTCGCTTTCCGCGTTGAACCTTGGACGGGCACTCGGCGGCCGGTCGCGCAGGACGCGGATGCATATATTGGTGTCGAGCATGAAGCGCAGCAATTCAGAACGAGTCCCGTTCCTGGAGCGCTGGCTGATCGCGATCCGGAAAATCGATGCCGGGAGACTCGAAGAAGTCGTCCCATAGGCTTTCGGCCGGGACGATGACCCGGCGGGGACCATCGCGCAGTATCGTCACCTCGCGCACATCCGATGGGAAAGCGACATCCTTCGGCAGCCGGACGGCTTGGCTTCGGTTCGAGTGAAACAGGGTGGTGCGTACCGGCATGGGTCTACCTTGTGATCGCGAACGCCAAATCTGAGGGCGTTTGCGGGATATGTCAATGGGATATACATGTCTTCCGGGGCTGGGCTTGTATCCTGATTAGATGTCGTATTTCAACCAGCGAGTGTGACTGTCAGGAGCGCCGCCAACCTCATTCCATAGAGATCTTCGGTGATATCTTCGTTGAAGCTTGACCGTACCGGATTCTAAAAGTAGTAGAGAGCGAATTGATAAGTCCGCACGTTGAGCGGAATGAACAGAATAGTATGCAACCGATACTTGCTCATTTATTAACCGGCTTAGTTGGAAGCTTGTGCCCGCCATGCCCATCATTGATAGCAATGACGCGGATCTGGATCTGCTCGACCTCCTTCTTGACGACGATATCCTGGAATCCTCGCCTCAACGGACGGGTATTCCGCGTCTCGGGCTGACGCGGGCGCCGCTGTCATATCAGCAGCGGCGGATGTGGTATCTGCACCGGTTGGACGAAAGCGCCGCCTATACGATCTGTCTGGCGTTCCGGCTGGGCGGGACGTTCGAGCCGGCGGCTTTCAAGGCCGCCATCGCCGATATCATAGCGCGCCACGCCGTCCTGCGGACCCGCTACGAAGAGGGCGACGGGGACGGCTTGCAGGTGGTCGATCCCGCCGGCCCGGTCGCCGTCGATCTGCGGGACCGGCGCGGCTCCGGGGACGACGGGGATGCGCTGATCGCCGCCGTCCGGGCGGAGGCCGTCCGGCCGTTCGACCTTGTCCGGGAAGGACCGTTGCGGGCTTCCGCTTTCCGGATCGCCGATGCCGAAACGGCGGTCGTGCTGACCATCCACCACATCGCGGCGGACGCGTGGTCGCTGGGCATCCTGTCGTCGGACCTGCTCCAGGCCTATAGTGCACGGCTTGGGGGACAGGCTCCGGCGCTGGCGCCGCTGCCGATCGACTACGCCGACTTCTCGTCCTGGCAGCGCGAAACCTATGGAACGGAACGGCTGGGCGGGGAGCTTGAGTACTGGCGCGGCCGGCTGGCGGCGCTGCCGGTGCTGGAACTGCCGACGGACAAGCCGCGCCCGCGTCTGCAAAGCTTCAACGGCGCGCTGGTGCCCTTCACCATCGACGGGGCTGTTGCGGACCGGCTGCGGAAGCTGGCTTCGGCTTCGCGGACGACGCTGTTCACGGCGCTGATGGCCGCGTTCCAGGTGCTTCTGTCCCGCCATTGCCGGCAGGACGACGTGCCGGTCGGGACCTCGCTCGCCAACCGGGAGCGGCTGGAAACGCAGGGGCTGGTCGGCTTCTTCGTCAACATGGTGGTGGTGCGGGGCGATCTTTCCGGAGATCCGGGGTTCGGAGGGCTGCTGGAGCGGCTGCGCGGACTGGTGCTGGAAGCCTTCGACAACGCGACCTTGCCATTCGAAATGCTGGTGGAAGCGCTGGACCTGCCGCGCGACACCAGCCGCAACCCATTGTTCCAGGTCGCCTTCACGTTGCTGGACGCCACTCCGCCGAAGGTCGAGGCGGGAGGCTTCACGGTGGAGCCGCTGCTGACGCAGGAGGCGGCGCGGTTCGATCTGGAGCTGTTCGTGCGCGAGCAGGGGGGTGAGCAGGGGCGTGGTCTAGCGGGGGTGTTCTCGTACAATACGGACCTGTTCGAGGCGGAGTCCGTCCGGCGGCTGGCGCGTCAGTTCGCGACGTTGCTCGACGCCGCCACGGCGGCGCCGGACGTGCCGGTGTCGCGTCTGCCCTTGCTGAACGACGCGGAGCGCGGGGCGCTGCTGACGGGGCCGAAGCTGGCGGGGGTGCCGTTCGCGGAGGGCGTTCACGACCGCTTCGTGCGTCATGCTTTGGCGCGGCCCCACGCCGTGGCGTTGCGCTGGGGCGACCGGCGGCTCTGCTATGGCGAGCTGGAGCGGCGTTCCGCCGCCATCGCCGGACGGCTTCAATCGCTGGGGATCGGGGCCGACGACCGGGTGGCGCTGTGGTTCGAGCCGTCGTTCGACATGCTGGCCGGTGTGCTGGGCGTGCTGCGGGCGGGTGCCGCCTATGTGCCGCTCGATCCATGGTATCCCGCGGATCGCGTCGCCCATGCGCTGGCCGACAGCGGCGTGCTGGCGGTGCTGACTACGGCCGATCTGGCGGCCAGGGTGCCGGTGGGAGTCCCGGAGGGGACTTCGGCGCCGGTCGTCACGGTGGAGGACTGCGGCGAGGCGGATGCGGCGGCGTTCCGTCCGGTGACGGTGGGGGCGGGCGATCTTGCCTACGTCATCTATACGTCGGGCTCGACCGGTCGGCCCAAGGGCGTGCTGGTCACCCATGGCAACCTGACGCGGCTGTTCGATGCGACGGACCACTGGTTCGGGTTCGGGGCCAGGGATGTCTGGACGCTGTTCCACTCCTACGCCTTCGACTTCTCGGTCTGGGAGATCTGGGGCGCGCTGGCTTATGGCGGGGCGCTGGTGATCGTGCCGCGCGAGGTGGCGCGGGCGACCGACGCTTTCTACGACCTGCTCTGCCGCGAGAAGGTGACGGTGCTTAACCAGACGCCGTCGGCGTTCCGCCAACTGATCCAGGCGGAGGACGCCGACCCGCGC
>DASQKT010000768.1:0-7235 GCA_035630415.1 Skermanella sp. | reverse complement strand
ATCGGCACCTGGAAGCAGTTCGTCGGCGCCCGTATCGCCCACCGCCGCCTGAACGAGCTGCTGAGCCGCGTGCCGAAGCATCAGGAGCGGGTGGCGCTGCCTCGCCCGACCGGCGACCTGAAGATAGAGTCCGTCGTCGTGGTGCCGCCGGGAAGCTCCGCGCCGACGCTGTCGCGGGTCAGCTTCGACCTGCCCGCCGGTCAGGTGCTGGGCGTGATCGGCCCGAGCGGCGCCGGCAAATCGACGCTCGCCCGCCTGCTGGTCGGCGCCTGGCGACCCTATGCCGGCACCGTCCGGATCGACGGCGCCGACCTGCACAACTGGGACCCGGAAGCGCGCGGCGACTTCATGGGCTACCTGCCGCAGGACGTCGAACTGTTCGATGGCTCGGTCGCCGAGAACATCGCCCGCTTCGGCGAGATGGACAGTGAGGCCATCGTCACCGCCGCCAAGCGTGCCGGGGTCCATGACATGATCCTGCATTTGCCCCAGGGCTACGATACGCCGATCGGGACAGGCGGCTGTGCCCTGTCGGGCGGTCAGCGCCAGCGGATCGGCCTTGCCCGCGCCGTCTATGGCGGCCCCTGCCTCGTCATCCTGGACGAGCCGAACTCCAACCTGGACGACGAGGGCGAAGCGGCGCTGGTCTATGCGATCACCGAGCTGAAGCGCAGCGGCACCACCGTCGTCATCATCTCGCACCGCCCCAGCATCCTGGGCGTGACCGACCAGATCCTCGTCCTGGCCGAAGGCACCGTCCGGATGTTCGGCAACCGGGCCGAAGTGCTCGCCCGCTTCACCCGTCCCGTCGTAGCGACAGCCCCGGCGGCCCAGCCGGGCATCACAGCCCAGCAGGCTTCCTGACCATGACCAGTGTTATCGACACCAACGCCGCCCTCCTGCCGGGTCTTCCGGGCAAGTCGGCGCTCGAGAAGCGGAACGCCAGGGCAAGTCACCAGCCGAACTATCCGACGACATACGGCCGCACGGCGACGGCCGGATGGCTGGTCATCCTGACCGCGTTCGGCGGGCTGGCCGCCTGGTCGACCTTCGCGCCGCTCAGCACGGCCGCGATCGCCAGCGGGACCGTCGTGGTGGACAGCTTCCGCAAGTCGGTCCAGCACCTTCAGGGCGGCATCATCCAGGACATCCTGGTCCGTGACGGCCAGCACGTCGAGATCGGCGACGTCCTGCTGCGGCTGGACCCGACCCAGACGCGTTCGCTGGCTCAGATGCTGCGCGCCCAGGTCGATCTGTCGATGGCCGAGGAAGCGCGGATGCTGACCGAGCGTGACGGCGGCACCGCCATCAAGTTCCCGCCCCAACTGCTGGAGCGGGCCAAGACCGAGCGTGATCTGGCGGAGACGCTGGCAGGCCAGCAACGCCTGTTTGAAGCGCGGCGGGAGAGCCTGACGGGCCAGACCTCGATCCTGCGCAATCGGATCGCCCAGTCGCTGGAGCAGATTTCGGGCATGGAGCTTCAGGAAAAGGCGAAGCTGCGGCAGAGCGCCCTGCTGGACCAGGAATTATCCGGCCTGCGAGAACTGGCCGAGCGGGGCAACGCCCCGACCAACAAGGTGCTTCAGTACCGCCGCGAGGTCGAGGTGCTGATCGCCGAGCGGGGCGAAATCCTGGCCCGGATCGCCGGCGTACGGCAGTCGATCGGCGAGGCCGAGCTTCAGATCACCCAGGCCCGCAAGACCTTCCTGGAGCAGGTCGAAACCGACCTTCGCACCACACAAGCCAAGCTGTTCGAATCCACCGAACGGCTGCACGCGACCACCGCCGAGTTGAGCCGCATGGAAGTGCGCGCACCCGAAGCCGGGATCGTCGTGGACATGGCGGTCCATACGGTGGACGGCGTCATCGCACCGGGCAGCCGCATCCTGGATATCGTGCCGCAAAACGACCATCTGGTCGTCGATGCCCAGATCCGCCCGGCCGACATCGATGGCCTGGAAGTCGGCATGCCGGCCGAGATCCGCTTCCCGGCCTTCAACCAGCGCACCACGCCGATGATCCACGGCCAGTTGAAGACGGTTTCCGCCGATCGGCTGATCGACCCCAAGACCGGCCAGCCCTACTTCAATGTCCGGGTTCTGGTGGACGACAAGAGCAAGGAAAGCATCGCCAACCTCAACATGATCCCCGGCATGCCTGCCGAGGTCGTGATCAAGAAGGGCGAGCGGACGCTGATGTCGTACCTGCTCCAGCCGATGAGCGATACCATCGTACGCGCCATGCGCGAGTAACTTCCGCTAAATTCTGCTGCGGGGCCGTTGGTCCCGCAGCAGCTCGCCTGAAAGTCCGCGTCTGCGGTAAGTGCAAGTTCCCGAATGACGGGTGACAAGATTGCGTTCGGATAGTGCGCGGCTTACCTCCAATGCGGGATTTTCGACGAACAGTTCGTCAACAACTCTCTGATCAAGAACTCTCTGAGTATCTGAGCAGCGGTCGTAACGCAGCCATAAATCAGGAACGAACTGTGCCGCTCCAGAACCGGGTCACACCCTTCGGCGAAATCTTCGCGTCCGCCGACCGTGGCGGCCTGATGGGGAACCGGGGCATCCTTCACGACGACAGGAAGCAGCTCGGCGCCGCCCGCTGGCGGACCAAGGCCTGGATTTCCTGCGTCCTGGAGTGGAAGGGACAGCGGCGTGCCGTCATGAGTCCCGGAAGATATACCGAGCTGTTCTTCCTGGACGAGGCCACATCCTGCGCCGCCGGGCACCGCCCCTGCGCCCAATGCCGCCGCCGCGACTACAACCGGTTCGTGGCGGCGTGGCGTCAGGCAGCAGCTATCGGGGAAGGAACGCCGGTTACGGCATCCGTCATCGACACCCGGCTTCATGCCGAACGGGTAGCGTCGCGCACGCGCGGGAAGATCACCTTCACGGCGCCACTCGACGATCTGCCGGATGGCACGATGGTCATACTTCCGGATGCGCCGTTACAGGCGCTGCTGGTGCTGGGCGACGCCCTGCTGCCGTGGTCGCCCCAAGGCTATGGCGCTCCGGTCGGAAAGCCATTCGGGACGGCTGCTGTGCTGACGCCGTCCTCGATGGTCGGATCGTTCAGGGCTGGCTACCGGCCGCAATTGCACGGTAGCGCCGTCACCTGACCGTCTCAGGCGTGGCCGGCTTCGCCGGACAGCATCGACAGGCTGACGCCCAGCTTGGCGATCGCGCGTTCCCATTTGGTGTCGAGATCGCGGTCGTAGAGCAGGCCGTCATCCGCCGGAGCATTCAGCCAGCCGTTCGCCTGCATCTCCGCGTCGAGCTGGCCGGGTCCCCAGCCGGCGTAGCCGAGCGCCAGCATGGCGTGCTTGGGGCCTCGGCCGTCGGCGATGGCGCGCAGGATATCGACGGTGGCGGTCAGGGCCACGTCGTCGTCCACCGTCATGGTGCCCTCGCGGACGAAATCGGTGGAGTGCAGCACGAAGCCACGACCCGACTCGACAGGCCCGCCGAAATGCACCCGCATGTTGGCGGCGTGGCCGGGAGTGTCGATTCCGAGCTGTTCGAGCAGATCGGGGAATGTAATGGATCCGAACAGCTTATTGATCACCAAGCCCATGGCACCATCTGGATTATGGGCGCAAATATAGATGACCGAGCGCTGGAATCGCTGGTCCGGCATGGCCGGCATGGCGATCAGCAATTGGCCGGTCAGATACTGGGGCGTGCGCGTTGCTTCAGTCATTCGTGCCGTTCCGTATTCCACAAGGCCCGAAATGTGGTGGCTGATCTCACCGTATCAACAGGCCTGACGAAAGTGTGACAGCACCTGCGACGGCTTGCCACCTATAATACCGACCATGGAAACACAAAATCCGAGCGCCATGATCAGCAAATCCACCTTGCGCAGCGTCGCCACCGGACTTTTCGTGCTCCTGGCGGCGCTGCTCGCCGCCAACCTGCCTGCCCATGGCGCCAGCGGTCCCTGGCAGCGGACCGACATCGTCGAAGGCCGGCTGATCGCCGCCGTCGAGGGCATGGGAGAGGGCACCGGCACGCTCGACCGCATCCCGCTCGGACTGCATCTTAAGATGAAGCCGGGCTGGAAAACTTACTGGCGCTCCCCCGGCGACGCCGGCCTGCCGCCGCAGCTTTCATGGGAGGGCAGCGGCAACCTCGCGGGTACGGATTTCCGCTGGCCGGCCCCGCACCGCTTCACTTTATTCGGGATCGAGACCTTCGGATACGACGGCGAAGTGGTCTTTCCGATCACAGCCAGACCGGCGCAACCAGGCCAGCCGCTCGACCTGAAGGCATCCGTCGATCTGCTGGTGTGCAGCGAAATCTGCGTTCCTCAGCACCTCGATCTGACTCTGGATGTGCCGGCTGGGCCAGCGGCGCCGAGCGGCAGCGACGCCAACCTGCTCGCGCGGTTCACGTCGTACGTTCCGGGCGACGGTACGGCATCCGGGCTTGGGATCGAGAGCGTACGGACCTCCGGCAAGGGTTTGGAGGTGGTCGCCACGGCGCGCGAGCCGTTCGTCGATCCTGACGTGTTTGTCGAAAATGCCGCAGGGGCGGTGTTCGGAGCACCCACCGTCGCTTACGCCGATGGCGACCGCCGGATTACCGTCACTCTCCCGTCCACCGGCCAGCCGATGCCGTTGGACGGTGTGCCGGTCACGCTGACGCTGGTGGATGGCGCCCGCAGCCTGGAAACGGCTGCTACCGTCAACGCAGGCGGCGGCGCTGGTCCGGGTTTGGGTGGAGTGCCCGGCCTGATCGCGATACTCGGTTTCGCCCTGGTCGGCGGGTTGTTGCTAAACCTGATGCCCTGCGTGCTGCCCGTCCTGTCGCTGAAGCTGCTGTCGGTGGTCGGGCATGGCGGAAGTGCTCCACGGGAGATCCGCGCCGGCTTCCTGGCGTCCGCCGCCGGCATCCTGTTCTCCTTCATGGTGCTGGCGGGGGCAGCAATCGCCCTGAAGCTGACGGGGTCGGCGGTAGGCTGGGGAATCCAGTTCCAGCAGCCGCTGTTCCTGGTCTTCATGGTGGTACTGGTCACCGGCTTCGCCGCCAATCTCTGGGGCCTGTTCGAGATCCCGCTGCCCCGCGCCATCGCCGACGTGGCGCTGGGCGGGCACCATGCGGGTGGGCACTCCACCAGCCTGAGCGGCCATTTCGCTACCGGAGCGCTGGCGACGCTTCTGGCGACGCCCTGCTCCGCCCCGTTCCTAGGCACCGCCGTCGGCTTCGCGCTTGCACGCGGACCGTTGGAAATCCTGGCCGTCTTCGCGGCTCTGGGTCTTGGCCTCGCCCTGCCCTACTTGCTGGTCGCGGCGTTCCCGGCGCTGGCGGCTCGGCTGCCACGCCCCGGCCGCTGGATGCTGGTGCTGCGCCGGATACTGGGCGGCACGCTGGCCTTGACCGGCATTTGGCTGCTCTCCGTCCTGGCGGTCCAGGTCAGCCCAGCGGCAGCCCTGGCAGTCGGCGCGCTGATGGCGACCCTCGTCCTGGTCCTGGCGATCCGCAAGCGCCTGCCCGGCCGTGCCCGAGTCGCGGGCGGAGCGCTGGCTGCCGTGCTGGCATTGGCCGCTTTCGGGCTGCCGATGGCGCTGGACCGCCATGCGTCGCAGGCGGCTGCCGCCATCGACGGACGGTGGACGCCGTTCGACAAGGCCGCGATCAAGGATCAGATAGCCGCAGGGCGGACGGTGTTCGTCGATGTCACCGCCGACTGGTGCATCACCTGTCAGGCCAACAAGAAGCTCGTGCTGACGCGCGGGACCGTCGCCGAGCGGGTATTCGGTTCCGGCATCGTACCGATGCGGGCGGATTGGACGCGCCCCGACGACAGGATATCGTCGTACCTGGCCGAGCATGGGCGCTACGGCATCCCGTTCAACATCGTCTACGGTCCGGGCGCTCCCGATGGCATTCCCCTTCCCGAACTGCTGACCGAAGCGGCTGTGCTGGCGGCCTTGGATCGTGCCCGCTGAAAGGCCCGCTGAGAGGAAGTTCCTTGCGACGGAACGCCGCACCGGTCTACATCTCTGATACCGATTACACGAAGGGAGAGCCCCAATCATGACGATTCAGGCCGGCGACAAGTTTCCGTCCGTCACGCTCAAGCACCTGACATCCAACGGCATGCAGGAAGTCAGCACCGACGAGTTGTTCGGCGGCAAGAAGGCCGTCCTGTTCGCGGTGCCCGGCGCCTTCACCCCGACCTGCTCGGCCAAGCACCTGCCCGGCTTCGTCGATCGCATCGACGAGTTCAAGGCCAAGGGCTACGACGTGGTCTGCATGGCCGTGAACGACCCCTTCGTGATGGAAGCCTGGGGGAAGTCCGCCAATGTGGGCGACAAGATCACGATGCTGCCCGACGGCAATGGCGAGTTGACCAGGGCCTTGGGCCTGGAGATGGACGGCAGCGGCTACAGCCTCGGCCAGCGCAGCAAGCGCTTCGCCATGGTGATCGAGGACGGCGTGGTGAAGACGCTGAACGTCGAAGCACCCGGCGCGTTCGAGGTTTCCAGCGCCGAAGCCGTCCTGAAGGCGATCTGATCGCTTCGGGGTGCCGGGCCGGTGCGCCCGGCACCCTGCCCCTATGTGGCAGCCCTCTGTAATTGACCCCGGCTCCGGAACATGGCTAAGGCGCAGCGGCAGACTTGGGTTTGGTGGTTCGACCAGCCGCCGGAACGGCTGTGGCCGCTGCTGGCGGATACGCCACGCTTCAACGAGGCCATGGGGCTGCCGAAATATCAGGTCGAGGAGATCCCCCGCTCCGACGGCGCCGTGCTCCGGATCGGACGCGGCACGGCGGGGGGTTACCGGCTGGAATGGGAGGAAGAGCCGTTCCAGTGGATCGCTCCCCATGGCTTTACCCAGACGAGGCGGTTCCGCAAAGGACCGTTCTCGACGGTCAGCCCGACCCTGAAGCTGACGCCGGAGCGCGGCGGCACCGACGTCTCCTATACGCTCGAAGCGGCCCCTGCCAACCCGGTGGGCTGGCTGCTGCTGCGGCTGGGCTTCCTGGAGAAGTTCGGGACCAAGACCGAAAAGCTGGTCAGGGAAGCGGCGGCAAGTGCCTCAGAGGCGGGAAGCCAGCCCTTCGACTATGCGGCGCCCCCGGTAGACCCGGCGGTGACGCAGCGGATCGACGGCATGGTGGCGGCGCTGGAGGAAAGCGGCAACGGCCATGGACTGGCCCGGCGGTTGGCCGACCATCTGCTGACGGCGCAGGAGGTCGACCTGCTGCAAATCCGGCCGCTGGCGCTT
>DASQKT010000767.1:0-18461 GCA_035630415.1 Skermanella sp. | reverse complement strand
GATCAGCTTGCCGGCGCCGACCATCTGGGCGATCAGGTAGAGCGCCACGACGACCAGCGAGCCGGAAGCGGCCAGCGTGCGGATCGGGGTCTGCTGGAGCCGGTAGGAGGCCACGTCGGCGAAGGTGTACTTGCCGAGGTTACGAAGCTGTTCCGCGATCAGGAACAGGATGACCGGCCAGCCGACCAGGAAGCCGATCGAGTAGATGACGCCGTCATAGCCGGAGCCGTAGACGAGGGCCGAAATACCGAGGAAGGACGCGGCGGACATATAGTCGCCGGCGATCGCCAGACCGTTCTGAAAGCCGGTGATACCGCCGCCGGCGGAGTAGAAGTCCTTCGCCGTCTTGGTCTTGGACGCCGCCCAGTAGGTGATGCCCAGCGTTCCCGCCACGAAGAGCAGGAACATGATGATGGCGGTCCAGTTGGTTTCCGCCTTCTGGACGGCGCCGGTGATCGCGTCGGCAGCCAAGGCAGCGCCGGAGATGGAAAGGACGGCAGCGGCAAGGCCCGAGGCCGCCGCGAGAGCTGCTGTAGCGCGCTTCATTATTTCGTTTCCTCGATGATCTGGCGGTTCAATTCGTCGAATTCCGAGTTGGCGCGGCGCACATAGATGCCGGTCAGGACGAAAGCCGAGACGATGATGAAAACGCCCAAGGGGATACCGAGGGTGATGACGCCGGAAACCGGAGTGCCGAGAAGCTTCGGCGCGAACGCCACCACGAGAATGAATCCGTAATAGATCACAAGCATCAGGATGGACAACTTCCAGCCGTACGCGGTGCGCTTAGTGGTAAGCTCCACGAACTTTGGGTTGTTCCTGACCTTTTTTGTTATTTCAGCATGCATCCGGGGTCCCCTCGATTTGTCGGAGCAACATTAGAAAATGAAGCCCTGCTTTTAGGCTGCGGATATTATCGAATAAGTCGTGAAAGTGGACTGATCTGGATCAATTCTTATGCAGTCATATGCCCGGACCCCTGCAAAGTGGCACGGAATGCGCAACGACGGTGATGGACAGGGGAAGGGGCCGATAAAGCCCCTACGTGACGATGCCGGCGGTTCCTGTCATCCGACATGATCTATCGGGCAGTGGCGGCTGGATTGCCCACGGATATAGTATGGTCCAGGTCATGGGGATGCGCGCCATAACGAAGCAGCCGACACCAGATGCCGATCCCGTCCGCGACGATGCCGCCACCAATACCCGTGTCTCCGCGACGGAATTGGCGGATGCCAATCGCACCCTCAGCGAAATCAACGCGGAACTGGAGCGCCGTGTCCTGGAGCGGACGTCGCAGTTGGTCGAGACCAACAGGTTGCTGCGGCTGAAGGAGCAAACGCTCCGGCTTGCTCAGCATTTCGGTGGCGCCGGCACCTGGGACTGGGAAATCGCTTCGGGCCGGCTGATCTGGTCGGACTGCTATGGCAGCATCGATTGTCTCGATGAGGCATCGACTCCGGGAACATATTCAGACTGGCTCGAGACCATATATCCTGAAGACCGCGAACAGGTCGAAAGGCAGTTGAACCAATGCCTGCGCGGAACCGACGACGAGTTCGTGATCGAGTACCGTATCGATCACTCCCGGCTCGGCATGCGCTGGATGGCCGGTCGAGGCCGGTGTGTCCGTGACGACGCGGGAAAGCCCATTCGTATGATCGGCTTGCGCATCGACATTACCGACCGCCGAATGGCGGAGGAAGCGGCACGAACGGCGCGTGACGAGGCTGAACGCGCCAATATCGACAAATCCCGGTTCCTGGCGGCTGCCAGCCACGACCTGCGGCAGCCGGTCCAGGCGGCCTCGCTGTTCCTTGGAATGCTGGAGCGGCGCGACCTCGATCCGGAGACGCGGGATCTGGTCGGCATGGTCTCGTCATCCCTGGAAGGGCTGCGCGGGATGCTGAACGGCCTGCTTGAAGTGGCGCGCCTGGAAGCCGGCATCGTCGACCCCCAGTTACGGGAATTTGCGATCGACGACCTGCTGCACCGGCTGGCGTCGGAGTTCGAGGAACAGGCCCGCGCCAAGCGGCTCTGGCTCCAGGTGCCTCCGGCGCCTCTGATCGTGTCGAGCGATCCGCTCCTGCTGGAATTGATCCTGCGAAACCTGATCTCCAACGCGATCAAGTACACCGATCGAGGCGGCGTTACAGTCGAATGCCGCGAACAGGAAGACGGCGCCCTGATCGAGGTTACCGACACCGGGCGCGGCATTCCCAAGGACAAGTTCATCGAAATATTCGAGGACTTCCGGCAACTGGACAACCCGGCACGCGACCGCGCGCGGGGCTTCGGCCTCGGACTGGCAACGGTGAACAGGGTCGCCCGCCTGATGGGGTACGAGATTCGTATCCGATCCGAGTTGAACCGTGGTTCGGTCTTCTCATTCCTGATACCGCTTGCCGCCGACAATGCCATCGTCGAGCCGGCCAAGGGCGATACCGGCAGGGGACACGACGATCTTGCCGGTCGGTCCATCGTCGTAGTGGAAGACGATCCCGCGATACTCCTGGCTCTGGAGATGCTCCTGGGAGACTGGGGGATGGAAGTCCACTCGGCGACTTCGGTGCAGGATGTCCCGGCCTTGCTCGATACGCTGGCGCGCCCTCCGGATCTGCTGGCGGTGGATTACCGGCTGCCGAATGGAAGCAGCGGCCTGGATGCGGTGACCATCGTCCACCAGCGTTGGCCGACGCCGGCAATCCTGATGACGGGGGACACGGCGCCCGAGCGGCTGACCGAGGCAAAGCGGAGCGGCTATCATCTGCTTCATAAGCCGATCAACCCGGATGACTTGCGCCGTACGCTGTTCAAGTGTCTTTAAGAGGGAACTTCCGCCCTTTCCAGCCATTGCACGTATGAGTGAGCCATCGCTTCCAGGGCAAGTCCGATGGAAACAGCCATGGCAGGCATTGACCTCGTTATTGCACAAGAGTCGGCACGCAAGAGTCGGCACGCGAGGGTCGCGTGGAGGACGTGTGGATAATGGACTGGATCGTCACGCCCCTATTCCGGGCCGGCCAACGGAAGGAGCCAAATCATGGCAGGCCGGAATCATAGGATCAGTCCTTCCGAACACACCGTCGAGGCCATGTCCAGCACCGACGAACTTATCGAACGGCTTGAAAGAGCCGAAGCCTGCCAGGAAGAGGCGCTTCTGGAATGCGAGGATCTTCGCGATCAGTTGCAGTTCGCCACCGCTGAATGCAACAGTCTTGACAGCCAGTTGACAGCCACCGCCAATCAACTTGCCAGGGCGGAACGGGCCGTGGAAGCTCTGCGCCGCCAGAGGTCGCGCGATCAGGAAACTATCCTGCTGCTGGAAAGCCGCTTGGCCGCCAGCCAGGCGGAAGCGTCCAACGCCGAGGAGGAATTCCGCGTCGCGCTGGAGGAACTGGAGGTCTCGTCCCGCAGTCTGGCGGAAAGCAACCTCCAACTCTACGAGCTGACCCGGACGCTCGAGCGTCAGATCGACGAGCGTACGGCGGACCTCAAGGCGTCTCTTGCCGACCGGGATGCCCTGATCGAGGAAATCCATCACCAGACGCGCAACAACCTTCAGATTATGGCCAGCCTGCTCAATCTCCAGGCTAACCGCGTCAGTGAACAGAGCGCGGTCGAGGTCCGCAAAAGCCTTGGCCGGATACAGTCGATGAGTCTCGTCCACGGACTGGTGTTCGACAAGAGCAGCCGGGCCGATACGCCTGCGTTGCCGCTTCTCAGCCAGCTTTGCGAACAACTGGCCTCGAAGGCGGGAGATGCCAGCCGAATCGCCGTCAACGTCACCGGGCACACCGGCCGCATTCCCTTGAACGCCGCCGGACCTTTGGGGCTGATCGTCGCGGAGTTAGTCGGCAATGCGCTGTGCCATGCGTTCCCGGCCGCGGCAAACGAGGGGGTGGCACACCGCCGGGTGGAGGTCGCGGCATTCGGGGACCCAGCGACGAGCCATATCGTCATTCACGACAACGGCGTCGGCATGGACCCGGCCGCCGGCAACGAGCGTCGTGGGTTGGGATTGCTGCTGGTGAGGACCCTGGCCCGACAGGCCAATGCGGAAGTACGGTTTCTCCGCGATGGGGGAACCAGGGTGGAGATACATCTGCGGGGCGCCCGCTCCACCGGTTGAAGGCGGGGCCTCGGCGCTGACGGATTCCGTCGGATACTGATAAGATGTTATATATAGGGTGAGGCTCGCCATTTCCGGAGTCAGCACCCTGCCCGCCTTGACCATAGTCATTCCAGCGCTGAACTGCGCATCCCGCCTGGATCGTTGCCTCGGCGTTATTGCACCAGCAACCGAAGGCGCCGGTTGGCCGGTCGTGGTCGCCGATGGCGGTTCGAACGACGACACCGCACAGACCGCTGAACGGCATGGCGCCCATGTGATCTCCGCCCCCCAAGGGCGCGGGATACAACTGGGTGCCGGCGCTCGTACTGCGATCGAGGAATTGGGATCGGACTGGCTGTTGTTCCTGCACGCGGACAGCATCCCGGAACCGGGCTGGGCGGAGATCCTCAAGGCCTTCATGAGCGAACCGGGTAGTCGGGACCGCGCCGGCTACGGCCGGTTTGCGCTGGACGATCCTGCCTCCGCCGCCCGCCGCCTCGAGTCCATGGTGGCATGGCGCTGCCGCCGGCTGGGGCTTCCCTATGGCGACCAAGGCCTGCTGATCCACCGCGACCTTTATCTGTCGGTCGGGGGATTCCCGCGCTTGCAATTGATGGAGGATGTGGCACTTGTCCGGTGGATCGGCCGGCGTCGGCTGACAGGTTTGCCCATGACCGTGACGACGTCAGCGGAACGGTACCAGCGTGACGGCTATATTCGCCGTCCACTCCGAAACCTGGGTTGTCTGGGGCTGTATCTGATCGGCGTCGCACCGCCGGTCATACGGCGTCTGTACGGGTAAGATCATGGCGATCCAGCGCCATGTCGTCATCTTCGCGCGCGAACTCCGCCTGGGCCGGGGCAAGCGGCGGCTCGCGAATCGGATCGGCGCCGTTGCTGCCCTGCATTTCCAGCGCGTGGCGCTTCGCGCCCTATTGTACCGGCTCGGCAAGGACCCGCAATGGACCGTCTGGATCGCGATGACGCCGGATCGGGGCCGCCTGACCATCGTCAGGCCGCCCGGCTTGGCGATTCGCCCCCAGGGTGGCGGCGATCTTGGCGAGCGGATGAGACGTCCGATGCGCCGCCCCCCGCTTGGATTGCCGCCGGGACCGGTGGTTGTTATCGGCAGCGACATTCCGGATATCCGGGTCTGCCATATCCGGCAGGCGTTCCAGACGCTGGATCGGCACGCCTTCGTCTTCGGTCCGGCACGGGACGGCGGCTATTGGCTGGTGGGATCGCGCCGACGCCCCGCCGAAACACCCGATATCTTCGCGGGGGTGCGGTGGTCGACCGAGCACGCGCTGACCGACACGCTGAAGAACCTGAACGCCGCTCAGGTCGGGCTGGCGCTGCCGGTGCTGGAAGATGTTGACGATGCCGAAGCGTGGCGGCGATGGCGACGGCGTCCTACTTTCGGTTTCACGGTGAATTGAACGGTGTCTGCTTTGACGGTAGCGAGCCATCCTCCATACTCCTGTCATGATCGCCGAACCGCTCCTTCAAGCCATACACCGGCGGCTCGTCCGCCTGACCGATTACAGTGATGTGCGGTTGGAAGACCTGCTTCCGCTCGTACAGACCGGGCTTGCCCATGACCATATCCGGGTCCGGGGACGCGACGTGCTGCTGCGAGTCCCGAAGCAGAGCCAGCTCGGGCTTTCGGCGACGGACAATCTGACCTATCAGGCAAGTTGCTTCGAGCGGGCGGCGCCGGGGCGCCATGTTCCTGGATTGCATGCCGTATTGCTGCCGGACGAGACCGTGCCGCTCGGAGCGCTGCTGGTCGATGAGGTATCGGGACGCCCGCCTGTCCTGCCGGACGATGTGCCGGCGATCATGCGTGCCCTCGGTTCACTCCATTCGCTGCCCGTTCCGCCGCAATCGGGCCGATCACCCTTGCGGGACCATGCCGATCCCGTCGGCGAGACGCTGCACGAGGTCGGGCTTCAGGCCGCTTTCCTGAATGCCGCCGACCTTGCCGGCGACGCCCGGCGCGCGATCGACGACGAACTGGCTTGGGCGGCGGAGTTCCAGTTGGTGAAGGCGCGCCCGCCGGTGACGCTGATCTCGTTCGACGCGCATCCCGGCAATTTCCTGATCCTGCCGTCGGGAACCGCCGTGCTGGTCGATCTGGAGAAGGCGCGCTACGGGGCGGCCGGGTTCGATCTGGCCCACGCGACGCTCTATACCTCCACCACCTGGGATGTTGCCGTCAACGCGGTGCTGGAAACAGCAGCCACGGCGGACGCTTACTCCCACTGGCTGGAAAGCGTTCCCCCGGCACTTGCCGCTGCCTCCGGTCCATGGCTGCTGCCGCTCCGGCGGATCATGTGGCTATGGTCGGTGACATGGTGCGCCAAGTGGCGGGTCCAATCGCGCGCTGCCGCGAAGGAGGAGAAACACGCTGCGGAGAGCGCCGAGGACTGGTCGGCCGATATCAGCGACAGGGCGCTGATCGATCATGTCGCCGGACGGGTAGCCGATTATCTCGATCCCGGAACCATTGCCGCGATTCGGTCCGAATGGCTGGGCTACAACGCTCTTACAAGACTCCTGCCGCCGCAGGAGTGAGCTGAGGAATTTAGAATGACGAGTCACGATTTTACCAAGACACGCCTGACGATCCTTGCCGCAGCCGCCGCTTTCCTCAGCTTCACGCCGCCGTCGATGGCGGCGGGCTGGGACGATACGGTGACGGCCGCGCGCGGCAAGGTGGTTTACTGGAATGCCTGGGCCGGTGATCCCCGGATCAACGATTATATCGGCTGGGTCGGCGGACAGGTGCGTGAACGGTACGGAATCGACCTTCGCCACGTCAAGGTGACCGACACCGCCGACGTCGTCTCGCGGGTGCTGGCGGAGAAGGCTGCCGGCAAGAACCGGGGCGGCTCCGTCGATCTCGTCTGGGTCAATGGCGAGAACTTCGCCGCCATGAAGGAGAACCGGCTGCTCTACGGACCCTTCTTGAACCGTCTGCCCAACGCGGGCCTGATCGATGTCCAGGGCAAGCCAACGACGACGGTCGATTTCACGATCCCCACCGACGGGCTCGAATCGCCTTGGGGCATGGCTCAGTTCGTCTTCACCTATGATACGGAACAGGTGGCGAAGCCGCCGAAGAGCGCCGCGGCACTGCTGGACTGGGCAAAGGCCAATCCGGGACGATTGACCTATCCGAGCCCGCCGGACTTCATCGGCAGCACTTTCCTGAAGCAGATGCTGGTGGAGGTGACGCCCGATCCGGCGAGACTCCAGAAGCCCGCCGACGACGCGGACTTCGACAAGGTAACGGCGCCGCTCTGGTCATATCTGGACCAGCTTCACCCGAATCTGGCGCGCGGCGGCAAGAGCTTTCCGGCGACCGGACCGGCGCTGAAGCAGATGCTGGCCGACGGCGAAGTCGCCATGGGGCTCAGCTTCCATCCCGGCGAAGCGTCGCGCGATATTGCAAGCGGGCTGCTGCCGGCGTCGATACGGACCTTCGTGCTGGACAAGGGAACCATCGGGAACACGCATTTCGTGGCGATCCCCTATAACGCGAACGCTCCCGACGCCGCCATGGTGGTGGCGAACTTCCTGCTCTCGCCGGAAGCGCAACTGCACAAGCAGGACCCAGCGGTATGGGGCGACTTCACGGTGCTGGGCCTGGAGAAGCTGAGCGCCGCCGACCGCGCCCGCTTCGACGCGCTGCCGCTGGGCGAGGCGACGCTGTCCCATGAGGAATTGGGAGTCCCGCTGCCCGAGCCGCATCCGTCGTGGATGGTGCGGATCGAGCAGCAGTGGCTCAAGCGCTACGGCGCCGGCTGACCCGGCCGGCGCCGCGTTACGTCACTGAAGGTCATCCCTTCAGGGCCGCGACGCCCGGCAGGTCCTTGCCTTCCAGCCATTCGAGGAAGGCGCCGCCTGCGGCGGACACATAGGTGAACGAGTCCTCGACGCCCGCTGCGGCGAGTGCCGCAACGGTGTCGCCGCCGCCGGCGACGCTGAGGACACGACCGGCCTTGGTCAGCGCTGCGACGGTGCCGGCGACCGCATTGGTGCCCGCGTCGAACGGCTTGGTCTCGAACGCGCCGAGCGGGCCGTTCCAGACGACGGTCTTGCAGCCCTGGAGCTTCAGCGTCACGTATTCGACCGTGGCCGGGCCGATATCCAGGATCATGCTGTCGGACGGAACCTGATCGATCGCGACCACTTCGCTCTCGGCGCCAGCCTTGAACTCCTTGGCGGTGATGGCGTCGCGCGGAAGCAGGATCTCGCAGCCGGCCTCCTCGGCGATCGCCATGATCTCGCGCGCCTTTTCCGCCATGTCCTTTTCGCACAAGGAGGCGCCGATCGACGTTCCCTTGGCGTAGAGGAAGGTATTGGCCATGCCGCCGCCGAGAGCCAGCAGGTCGACCCGACGGACCAGATTGCCCAGCAGGTCCAGCTTGGTCGAGATCTTGGCGCCGCCGACGACCGCCGCCACCGGACGCTCCGGCTTTTCCAGGGCGAGGGTGAGGGCCTTCAGCTCCGCTTCCATCAGCCGGCCGGCGGCGTTGGGCAGCAGCCGGGCCAGACCTTCGGTCGAGGCATGGGCGCGGTGGGCGGCGGAGAAGGCGTCGTTGACGTAGATGTCGCCGAGTTCAGCCAGTTGGGCTGCGAAACCGGCGTCGTTCTTTTCCTCCTCCGGATGGAAACGGAGGTTCTCCATCACGATGATGCCGCCGGCGTGGATCTTGGCCAGGGCTTCCTTGGCGGTCGGACCGACGCAGTCGTCGGCGAAGGCGACCTTCTGGCCGACCGCCTTGGACACGGCGTCCACCACCTGCTTCAGCGAATACTTTTCGTCCGGGCCGCCCTTGGGCCGGCCGAAATGCGAGAGTACGACGACCTTGGCGCCGGCCTGCGACAGCTCTGTCAGGGTCGGCGCCAGCCGGTCGATGCGCGTCGTATCCGTCACGACCCCGTCCTTGGTCGGGACGTTCAGGTCGGCGCGGACCAGGACCGTCTTGCCGTCGAACTCGAAATCGTCAAGGGTTTTGAAGTCGCTCATCCGTGCCGTCCCATTCCTTGGTTCAGGGTGCCTGTATCAGGGCTTTGACTCTTTATGGCATTTGTATGATGCCGGTGGCTTCGCGTGGGAACCAACCACAACCGGGCAGGCAAATCAATGTCCGCACGCTGCCTGCGGCTTCGGGTATTTCAGGTAAGCCGGTTGGGTGCCGCGTCGCGGCATTCCGCACGGGCGTCTACGCCCACGACCCGGCCTTTCCGACCGGGCTTGGCATCCAACGGAGCGGGCCTAGGTTGATTGTATACCTGATATGGAAACGGAGCTTGGGCAATGATCGGACCGGCGGAACGGGCAGCATACGCACTGAGTCAAACGGCCCGAATTTCCTGGTTCTTCGGGCAGAAGGCGCTGGCGGCACGGATGAACGGCAGGCTGGTGTCGGAAGACAAGCTGCCGAAGGGGCTGACCTTCCCCGACAGATCCGAGACATTGGAAGAGATGCGGCGCCTGATGCGGCGGGACCTCGCCAATATCGAGGCCGGCTACTACAGGATGCCGCACGACATGATCGAGCCGCCGGGCAAGATCCTGCGCGATGCCGTACGATTCTTCCGCGATCTGCCGGACGTCCAGCGGCGGCGGCGCGACGATATCAACGCCGAGGTCTTCGAGGAGAAGCGGCGCGAAGGCTCCGCCCTGCCCCGCTACTACCTTCAGAACTTCCACTACCAGACCGACGGGTATCTCAGCGACCACTCCGCCGAACTGTACGATCATCAGGTCGAGGTGCTGTTCGGCGGCGCCGCCGACGCCATGCGGCGTCAGGCGCTGGTTCCGCTGCATCACCATTTCCGCACCCGTCGCACGACCGAGGCTCGGTTGCTGGACGTGGCGAGCGGTACCGGACGCTTCCTGACTTTCGTGAAGGACAACTATCCCCGGCTCGACGTGACGGCGCTCGACCTAAGCCCCAACTATCTGGCTCAGGCCCGGCGGTTGCTGGCGCCCTGGTCGCGTATCCATGTGGTGCAGGCGGCGGCGGAGAGCATACCGGCGCCCGATTCCTGCTTCGATGCGGTGACATGCATCTATCTGTTCCACGAGTTGCCGCGAAAGGTCAGAGCGGCGGCGGCGGCGGAGATGGCGCGGGTGCTGAAGCCGGACGGCATCCTGGTCTTCGTGGAAACTGTCCAGAAGGGCGACCGGCCGGACTACGACGGTTTGCTGGAACTCTTCCCCATCGGCTTCCACGAGCCTTACTATGCCGACTATGTGCGCCAGGATCTGGACGAGCTTTTTACCGGGGCCGGACTGGAGATCGTTGAAACCACGCTGGCATTCATGTCCAAGGTAGTCGTTTTGCGCAAAAGCCAATAAAATAGTTCGCGCACCGTGGATGAATGTTTCGTCACCAAATGTTGCAGTTTGATGACGATTATATGACGTATTGTCTAATTTTCCGTGACGTCGTATTAATTTCACCGAAGTTATCGAAATCACCATTTATACCGCCCCATATGCAGGGTTGGGACGAGAGACAGAAAACATGGCCAATAAGGAGATCGAGCTGAAGTTGCGGGTTGATCCGCAGCATTTGGTCCGCTTTCGCAACTCGTCTGCGTTTGCCGATTCGCAAGCGCGCGCCGCTACTCAGAATCTTGAAAGCGTTTATTACGACACCGAAGATTTCGCCCTGCGGCAGCGTGGCGTCACCCTGCGCGTCCGCAAGAAAGGCAAGAGCTACATCCAGACGCTCAAGGTCGCGAACGAGCATGCCGGCGGCGTCTTCAGCCGTGGCGAATGGGAATGCCCGATTTCCGGCGCCCTCCCCGACCTCAGCGCCATCGATGACGCGGAAGCGCTGGATTTTCTAGGCGTCGTTAACGCCGACGCTTTGAAGCCGGTCTTCGCCAGCCATATCAAGCGGAGCGTCCGCCTGCTGAACGGCGCCAGCGGCCAACCCGCCGATACGGTGATCGAGGTGGCGGTCGATCAGGGGGAACTCCGGGCAATCGACGGCACCGTCATGCCGATCGCGGAGGTCGAGCTTGAGCTGAAATCCGGAACTCCACAGGCGCTGTTCGATCTGGCGCTCAAGCTCACGGAAGTAGCGCCTGTCCGGGTAGAGACGCGGACCAAGGCGGAGCGCGGCTACGCGCTTGTCGCGGGAGAGGCGCAGTCTGCCGTCAAGGCTCAGAAGCTTGAGCTGAAGCAGGAACATACCGCTGAGCAGGCGCTCGCCTCCATCATGCGCAACTGCCTGTCCCATGCCGTCCTCAACGAAGCCGCAGCCCTGAAGGGAGAGGACGCGGAAGGCATCCACCAGATGCGGGTAGCGCTGCGGCGGCTGCGATCCGCCCTGAACCTGTTCCGTGACCTGATGCCCGCCGATCAGTACGAGTTCCTGGCCGCCGAAGTGAAATGGCTGGCTGGCGAACTTGGCAACGCGCGTAACCTGGACGTCTTCCTGGAAGAACTTCTGGCGCCGGTGGAAGAAGCGCTGGGGAGCGACAAGCCGACAGGAGCGCTGCACCGCGCAGCGACGGCTAGCAGGACAAGGGCTTACGAGCAGGCCCAGGCGGCGATCCTATCGCCCCGCTACACCGTCCTGCTGCTTCGCCTGGGCGGTTGGCTGGAGTCGCGGTCGTGGCGGCAGCAACCGCTGTCGGAGGAAGCGGCGCGTCTGTTCGATCCAGTGGCGGAGCTTGCCGACGGGCTGCTGGCGAAACGGCACCGCAAGGCCCGGAAGCTTGGAAAGCGGTTCGCCGAACTGGCTTCGGCGGAGCGCCATCAACTGCGCATCGCGCTCAAGAAGCTGCGTTATGCCGCCGAATTCTTCCGCTCGCTCTACGAAGAGAAGGAAGTCGTCCAGTATCTGAAGCGGATGTCGGCTCTTCAGGACGATCTGGGACACCTGAACGACGTCGCGACGGCGGAAACGCTGATGGACAAGCTGGCTGGCGAGCAGGCCGAGTCTCAGGACACGGGTCTCTGGCGAATCGGTGGCGGCATGGTAATCGGCTGGCACGCGCGCGGCCTCAACCAGCTTGAGCCCCGTCTGGTCCGCGATTGGGAGAAATTCGCGAAGGCATCGCCTTTCTGGTCGAAGCCCTCCAATCGCTAGGATAGACTTCGGCATCATGCTTACAATCCTCGTCGCGAATATCAAGGGTGGCTGCGGCAAAACCACCATAGCCACCCACTTGGCCGCCGCTTTCGCGACAGCCGGCAAGACCACTGTGCTGGCCGACGTGGATCGCCAGAAGTCGAGCCTCGGCTGGCTGGAGCGCCGCCCCGCCGGTGCGGCTCATCTGGTCGGAGTCGATTGGACCAGGGATCTCGACAGCGTCCCGAAGGGAGTCACGCGGCTGGTGATCGATGCGCCGGCCGCCTTGAAGACAAAGCAAATCGAGGAGTTGGTGAAGCTGGCCGACTTGATCGTGCTGCCGGTCCTACCCAGCACCTTCGACGAGCTGGCGACCCGGCGCTTCCTGGACAAGCTGGCAGAACTGAAGCCGATCGCGAAGAACAAGAAGCAGGTCGCCGTCGTCGGCAACCGCCTGCGCGCCCGGACCAAATCGGCCGACCGGCTGGACGACTTCCTGGACGGCGTCGGCCATACGGTCGTGACGCGGCTGCGCGACACGCAGCTCTATGCCGACGTGGCCGCGACCGGCCTCAGCCTTTTCGACCTCAACGGCAAGCGGGTCGGAGACTACCGGTCGGACTGGGACCCGCTGCTGCAATACATTGATCAGGTTCAGTGAGTCGAATCAACGCGATCGCGAGATGGCGGATCGAAACAGGGCGTCGTAGGTCGCGACCATAGCGGTCTCGTCGTATTCCCTCACGGCGCGCGAGCGATTGGCGTGGCCCAGGCGGCGTCTTAACGTGGCGTTGGTCAGCAGAGCATGAAGCGCTTGGGTGAACGCCTTCTCGTCGTCGCGCGGAACCACGAACCGGCGGTTGTCGTCGGTCACCATCCCGCGCACGTCGCCGACATCGGTCGCGACCACGGGCAAAGCCGCGGCCATCGCTTCCAGCAAGCTGAGCGGCATCTGTTCGGTATCGGATGACAGGGCGAAGATATCTAACAGACCAAGGACTCGTTCCGGGTTGACCATCTGACCGGCGAAGGTGACACGGTCGGCAACGCCGAGGTCGCGGGCCAATGCTTCCAGCGCCGGACGGTCGGGACCGTCGCCGATCAGAACCAGACGGCATTTCGGCTCGGGAGCCAATGCCGCGAAGGCGCGAATCAGCCGGCCGAAGTTCTTTTCCTTCCGGAGGGTGCCGACCGACCCGATCACAAGCTCGCCGATTTGGCGTGGCAATACCGCCGGATCGGGTTTGGCCGCGAAGCGGGCGCAGTCGATGCCGTTGGGAATGAAGCGGATGCGCTGTTCGGGGAAGCGCCACGACTCCAGGGCGATCGATTCGAGCACGCGCGAGGGGATGATCAGTTCGGTCGGCGCCGCCAGGGCGACGCGGCGAAACCAGATCCTGCGGCGAAAATGACGACCCAGCGCTTCATCCGGGCCGAAGCCGTCCTCGAAATGCAGATGCGGGCAAACCGGAAAGATCCGGTTGACCAAGCCCCACTCTACGGCGCCCCAGGCGTAGCTGAGCAGGAGGTCCGGCTTCAGTGACGACAGGACGCGCCGGAACCGAATCATGTTGCCCAGGCTGATAAGGCGCCCTTTGGCGACCGGTACGCGGAGCACCCTGACATCCAGCCCAGAGTCGAGCCGGTCGAGACAGTCGGTATTGCCGTCCACTGCGACGATCGTGTGGCGATAAGCCGGTCCAAGGCGATTCGCGATCTTGGCGAAGCGCATCTGCTGACCGCCGACCTCGAAGGAAGAGAAGACATGAAATAAATGCAGCGGATCAGGGATTACTCCCTCGGAAATACTTTCATGGAACTGTGGGGGTGGGACCCGATCTGCGATTGTCACGGCATCTCTTCTTTGGCTAGGGTCGCTTCCTGTCAACCGATGGATGGTCGGGAGGCAGGTTGTCAGGAGGCACGATGTTCCACCCGCGCACCAGCCGCAAGAAGCTCGAACAGGTTATCCGGACGCTCGATGCGGTTGCTCGAATTGGTCACGAGCGCGGCTCCGATGGCTTCCGAATTGCCAAGGTCGGGGAGCGGCGGACCACCGGCCGCTACGATGCGGTGATCGCGAAGCTGGAACAGGGCATCACGACGAAGAAGTTCGACCTGTCGCGTGAGGATGCACGACTGATGGTGACGGCTCTGGACCTCTACAATGTCCGGCGCACCGACGGGGTCGGACAGGCTTGGGACGAGGAAACGGAGCAGCTCTTCCAAGAGCTCCAGACCTTGTTCGCCAAGACCTATGGCGAAGGCCTGTACGCGGCCTGAGCCGAGACGATAACGGGGGAGTAGCTTAATCGGGAAAGCCCTGGCCTTCGGGTCAGCAGTTTCAGGTTCAAATCCTGGCTCCTCCACCATTTTTCCCGATCAGTTAGCGCCGGGACTCATCGTCCAAGCAGCCGACGCCGCACCAGGCGCGGCACGTACCGGCGAAGCGTATGGACCGCTCCGCCAGGACTCAGCGGATCGTAGGCCGTGAGCATCCAGCGCTGGCGGCGTTCGGTCAGCCATTCCTGCTTGTAGGGATCGTCGCCGCAACCGAAGTCAATCTCGTCCAGACCACCCCTGTTGAAGGCGTCGCGCATCATGTGGCGGGTCAGGATCGAGCCGGGAGAGAAACGCGCGAACTGCTCGGCGTAGGACAGCTTGAAGATCGTCGCCCTTCGGTTCCAGACGATCCAAAGCTGGGCCGCGACGGGCTCGTCATCGACCATGAGGGCGCCGATCCGGACGGCTCCGGCATCGAAGCCGGCGGCGATCAGGCTTGGAATGAAGTTCGGATAAGGCTCCGGCTCCTTCCACGAGTCGGCATGGACGCGCTGGTACAGGTCGATGGCGCGGGCAGTTTCGGCCGGAGTTTCAAGAAGCTCGACCCGCGCCCGGTGCGCCCGGAACAATGCCCGTTCCTTGCGCTCGACCGTGTTCCGCAGGCGGCTGTTGCGATCCGCCCAGTAGCTCTGGAAATCGCCCACCGACTCCAGGTTCAGAAACCAGTTGCCGAAGTCTTCCGTGGCTTCGACCAGATAGCCGGCCTGACGAAGGCCGGTCCACAAGGCGTCGAACCCGGCAGACGGACGGTCCATCGCCGCGAAGACGAGGAGGCTCGGACGCGGTTTGCTCCGCCGGACCTCCCTGCCCCACTTCGCTATGGATGAGGCTGCATCGGGGCTGGTCAGAAGCGGCGCGTAGCGGCAGGTATAGTAGTTGCCAAGCCATTCCAGCCGGCGCCCCCGGATGGGACCGATCGTATCGGGCCGCTCGCGCAGGGGCAGAACGTGACCGCCGTCCAGGCGTTCGATTCGCGGAAGATCGCCCGGATCGAGGCAGGTTTCCTCGAAGACCCGGTGCCATTCTTCGGTGTCGTAGAAGTTTTGGTCGGAAGGGATCAAGGCCGGAGAGTCAGGGACGGAAGGCCACGACATGAAAGTCGGCCCCGATGGGCAGCAGCGGCAACGGCCCGTCATAACGGACCATCGTATCGTGGAATCCTACGTCGCGGATGGTCCGGGTAATCGAGCGGGCAGCCAGTCCGGCGCCCTTCGGCTCGAACAGGATGACGAGGCCGCCGGGCTTCAAGACCCGATAGGCCTCGACCAGCAGCGCCGGCCGCTTGTCTTCTAATGTCGCGGACAGTCCGCCATAGCCGGTGACCACGTCGAAACTGGCGTCGGCATAGGGGATCGCGACGCCGTCGAACCGGCGGTAATGAGCCAGCGCCGCGAAGCGCGCCAGAGAGGGACGCTGCTTGGCAGTGGGGCTCTCTAGGCAAACCAGCCGGACGCCGGGGAACAGGCTGCGGTACCAGGACACCGCCTCCCCTCCTCCGGCCGCGATGTCCAGGATGCCGCTCGATCCGGGGAACAGCTCGCGCAGGTCGCGGGTGATTCGGAGAACCTGACGGACGCGGCGGCCGGCAAGGTCTTCCTCATGATGGAAAGGCCGCGTTCCGGTTCGGGTACCGAGGGCGAAATCCTGGAGCGACATGTCAGGACGCCTGACGCGCCCTGGTGGCGTCGCTCGCCGGGACCTGATCGGGAATGCCGGAGATGTGGCGCTCCCACGCGAGCGCCGTCCCGACCATTTCCTCGACACTATCGTGCGCCGGCTTCCAGCCCAAGACTTCGCGGATTCGGTCGGCGCTGGCGACGAGAGCGGGCGGATCGCCGGCCCGGCGCGGCGCGTCGATCACCGGCAGCGGGGAGCCGGTCACCGTCTCCACCGCGCGCAGGACTTCGCGCACCGAGAAGCCCCGGCCATAGGCGCAGTTGACCAACAGGTTACCGCCGTTCTCGACCAGATGCCGCAGCGCCAGGACGTGGGCGTCGGCCAGATCAGACACGTGGATATAGTCCCGGATACAGGTGCCATCAGGCGTCTGATAGTCGGTGCCGAAGACCGAAATGCTGTCGCGAAGGCCCAGCGCCGCCTGCACGGCGACCTTGATGAGATGGGTCGCCGCAGGCGTGTTCTGCCCGGCGCGGCCCGCCGGGTCCGCTCCCGCCACGTTGAAGTAGCGAAGGATGCCGACGTTCAGGCCATGGGCAGCCGATGCATCCCGCAGCATCTGCTCGGTCATCAGCTTGGATGCACCGTAGGGATTGATCGGCTTGGTCGGCGTATCCTCGGAGATGGGAGAGCTTTCCGGCTCCCCATAGACGGCGGCGGTAGACGAGAAGATCATGTGCCGGACGCCCTGCGCAATGCAGGTATCGATCAGGCCCAGGCTGTTCTGCGTATTATTGTAATAATACTTGAGCGGCTTTTCGACCGACTCTGAAACGACGATGCTGCCGGCGAAGTGCATTACGGCGCCGATCCGATGCTCCACTATCACCCGCGCCAGATGCGCGGTATCGCCGATATCGCCTTCCACCAGCGTGACATCGTCCGGAACCGCCGAGCGGACGCCGGTCGAGAGATTGTCGTAGACGACCACCGGAATGCCGGCATCCTTCAGGGCCAGTACCGCATGTGAGCCGATATAACCGGCTCCGCCCGTGACGAGAACGACGGGTAACTCTGACATCGATTTTCCCATAGTATCAATAACGGCATCATGGATGCCAATCTTCGACCGGCATTGTCGCAGTCGCTTATCGACACCTGAAGAACGCGATCGAGTATCGAAGAGTTCATTCACTCCTCGCTGGTGTGATCATTTATCGGTGGTCGTACCCGGCTGCGCCGGGTCTTCGCCTGCGGCGGTACTCCCGTTTAGGAAGCGGTTTGTTTTAATTTGAGACAAAGAGGCCGCTCGATTCCGGTATCTTGAAAAGCTTGGGCATACCTCTTCCTTTTCATTGTTTCGCTTTGGGGGCGGACGACAGGATGCGGCCATGCGCCAGGACATGCCGACCCCTCTACAGCTTCTCGTGGAAACGCTGCCCGACCGGCCACGGCTGGTCGTCTTCAGCGACGACTGGGGACGGCATCCGAGCAGTTCGCAGCACCTGATCCTGCAATTGCTGCCCCGCTACCGGGTGGACTGGGTCAACACCGTCGGTACCCATCGGCCCCGGCTTTCGCTGGGCGACCTGCGGCGCGGTATCGAGAAGCTGAAGGGATGGACCGGTAGACACGGCGATCCGGCACCCGTCGCGGGAGTGCCCGATCCGCTGGAGCCAGTAGTCCATGCGCCGGTTCACTGGCCGGGGTTCAAGACCAGGGCGGAGCGGATGCTGAACCGCGTCCTGCTGCGGCGTGCACTCGCCGACGTTCTGAACGCCGATCCCAAACCGGCGGCTGTCATCACGACGGTCCCGATCACGGCGGATCTGGCGGCGAGCTTTCCCGGCCTGAAATGGGTCTATTACTGCGTGGACGATTTCGCGGAATGGCCGGGGCTGGACGGCGACACGCTGCGCCGGATGGAACTCGACCTGCTCCGCCATGCTGTCACGGTAATCTGCGTTTCCGATGTGCTGAAGCGAAGGCTGGCCGGGCTCGGCATCTCGGCGCATCTGCTGACCCATGGGGTCGAGTTGAAGCACTGGCAGACGGTGCGGCGGCGGCCCCTCTGCGGGCCGGGGCGACGACCGACGCTGCTGTACTGGGGGCACGCCGATACTCGGCTCGACGCCGATATCCTGCTTCACCTGACCGCTACCTGCGACGTCCGGATGGTCGGCCGCTACGACGAGGTCGACAACAGGCTGGTCCGTCAGCGCGGCATCACCTGGACCGGCCCGCAGCCCTATGAGCGGCTGCCGGAACTGGCGAGCGAAGCG
>DASQKT010000766.1:0-6679 GCA_035630415.1 Skermanella sp. | reverse complement strand
GGCGAGGATCTCGTTGCACCAGTCGTAAAAGGAATGACGCGGGGCAAGCTCCACCGCCAAACGGCTCCCCAAGCGGGAGGGCTTGCCCCGGTTGCTCAGCCGACCCAAGGCCATACTGCCGCACCTCAAACAACACCACGCGCGCGTGCATCGAGTCAGAGCCAGCGACTTTTGTCAACGGGCTGGTAAGTTCCGGACAGGAGGGGCTGTTCACCGCTCTGACCATCGATAACTCGATTGCCTTTCATCAGATAACGAGGGACCGCAATCTTGCCCTGCTGATATTGCTCACTCTCGCTGCCGGTACGGCCATCGCGATAATCTGGCTGGGGGATCGCTATGTCAGTATGCCGGCGGTCAAACTTGCCGATGTGGCGACCCGCCTGCGCGCCGGAGACCTGACCGCCCGTGCCAACGTCTCCTCCAGTGCTGGTGAGTTCGCGGCGCTTGCGGAGGATTTCAACACCATGGCCTCGGCACTGGACACGCGCGAGCGCGCCCTGCAAGCCAGCGAAAGCCAGCATCGGGCGGTTTTCGAAACGGCGGTCGATGCCATGGTGGTGATCGACGACGCCGGCATCATCCAGACCGTCAATCCTGCCGCCGCCGAGACCTTCGGCTATTCGAAAGCGGAACTGGTCGGCAGGAACGTGTCCATGCTGACGGGCGATGAACATCGCGAACGTCACGACGGCTATATCGGCAATTATCTGCGGACGGGATTGCGGAGGATCATCGGCATCGGGCGCGAGGTCCAGGGATGCCGCAAGGACGGCTCCCTTTTCCCGCTGGAGCTTTCGATCGCCGAATGGCGCGGACTGGATGGGCAACGGTTCTTTACCGGCATCATGCGCAACATCACCGCGCGGCGGGCCGCCGAGCGTGAGGTGGAGGAGGAGCGCAACCGTCTGCGGCGTATCGTGGAAGGAGCGCCTTTCCCCGTGATCGTGCATGCGGAGGACCGCCAGGTCCTTCATATCAGCCGGACATGGCTGGAAATCACCGGGTACGGCCGGGAAGAGTTGGCTACCATGGACGATTGGGTGGAGCGGGCCTACGGCCGCGCGGCAGACGAGCCGGGAACCGCCAGCAGGACGGACATCGATCGGCTCTTCCTGCTGGACAAGCCGATCGACGAAGGCGAATTCGTGATCCGCACCGCCGAAGGCAAGAAGCGCATCTGGGCGTTCCGTTCCGCTCCGGTCGGCGAGGACAGGGACGGCCGCCGGCTGGTGATGAGCATGGCCGCCGACATCACCGAACGGCGCGACGGCGAGGAACGCATCAAGCTGCTGATGCGGGAAGTCGATCACCGGGCCAAGAACGCCCTGATGGTGGTCCAGTCCATCGTCCACCTATCCCGCTCCGAAGACCCGGAGAAGTTCTCGGAAGCCGTCGACGGGCGCATCCAGGCTATGGCCCGCGCCCACTCGCTGCTGGCCGACGCCAAGTGGTCGGGCGCCGACCTTCAGCGCCTGCTGACCGACGAACTGGCGGCCTATGCCGACGAAAGGGTGGACCTGACCGGTCCGCCGATCTCCCTGCGGCCGGAGGCGACGCAGGCCGTATCGCTGGCGCTGCACGAGCTGGCGACCAACGCGCTCAAGCATGGCGCCTTATCGGTCGAACATGGGCGGTTGAGCATAGGCTGGTCGTTCGTGACGCCAGGTGGATCGCTTACCGTCGAGTGGCGGGAAGACGGCGGTCCGCTGATTAGGGACCAGCCGTCGCGTCAGGGATTCGGGACTGTCCTGCTTCGCCAGGTGGTGGAGTCCCAGTTGGGCGGAACGATCGATCTTCTCTGGCTGGCGGACGGCCTGTTCTGCCAGCTCTCCCTTCCGGGCGACACCTGGCAGACCAGCGGCGTGGCGGAGTCCGTCGTGCAGGGCATCGTCAAGGCCCCCGCGCAATTGCCGAGCCATCCCGGTCGCCGGGTGCTGGTGGTGGAAGACGAAGCGCTGACGGCAATGGCCCTTCAGCAACTGCTGGAAGACGCCGGCTATATCGTCCTGGGTCCCGTCGGCCGGGTGGAGGACGCGCTCGACCTTCTCAGGTCGGGTCCTCCCGACGCCGCCGTTCTCGACGTCAACCTGTTCGGCGCCACGGTGGACCCCGTAGCCGCCATGCTGAAGGACATGGGGGTGCCCTTCCTGTTCTGCACCGGCTATCACAGCGGCGCCACCGCCGGAGCCCTCCACCCCAACGCCCCGGTGCTCGGCAAGCCGGTCAACGCGAACAACCTGCTCAACGCGGTCAGCGGGCTGATATCGCCGCCGATCTGCCTGTAGAACGCCCAAGTAGAAAGCGGTTGCTGGCATTCCATCAACTGGTCGGCGCCGCTCCCACGGTCACGGTGCGCGGGGACGCCACCAGCTCGCTGTAAACCATATCCACGTTCCGGATCATGTGTTCCAGCCGGAAGCGGTCCAGGTCCTCCACGGCGCCCCGGCGGAGTTCCTCGGCTTTTTCCCGGTCGGTCAGCGCCGTGACCAGGGCGTCGCCCAGCGCCTTGACGTCCATCGGCGGCACCAGCAGGCCGGCCTTGCCATGGTTCAGCAGCTCCGGGACGCCGCCGACTTCCGTGCCGACGATGACGCAGCCCATCTCGCGTGCCTCGATCAGCACCAGCGGAAAGCTGTCCAGCCGCGACGCCAGAACGAAGACGCTGGATTGCCGCATATAGGCCTGGAAATCGCTGCGAAAGCCGAGAAAATGCACCCGGTCGCGGCTGGTCAGGGAGGCAGCCTGCGTCTTGAACTCGGCCATGTCCGGCCCGTCGCCGATCAGGTAGAGGCTGGCGTTAGGGACTTTCCTGCTTACCGCCTCGAAGGCGCTCAGCAGTTCGGTGATGCCCTTCCGCTGGAACATGCCGGCGACGGTGACGATGGAGGGGTGGTTCAGGTCCGGCAGCGCGGCCGTCCCATAGGCCTTGTAGCGGGGGCTGCCGATCACGGCGTTCTCGACGAAGCGCATCTTGTGGGCCGGAAGGCCCAGCTTGATGAACTCGTTGCCGACCTCCCGGCTGACCGCGATGGTCCGGTCGGCGATCCGCATCACCTTCGAGCTGCGCTGATGCAGGCTGTGGAGATGGCCGACCACGGAATAGGAATGGAACGGCTTCAGCATCGTGGCGAGCACGGTGCCGGTCATGTTGTGGCAGTGGACGATGTCCGGCTTCCGGTCCGACACGATCGCGTTGAACCGGTACAGCGCCTTCAGCACGGTGCCGGGCGACCGCTTCTGGTCCAGGAACAAGTGGCGGATGCCCATCGTCCGCAGCAGCTCCTCGTACTCTCCGCCACCGGACACCACGGTCACGTCGTGGCCCGCCATGGCCTGGCCGCAGGCTATGTCCAGCGCCGCATTGATGATGCCGTTGCCGAGATTGCGGACGTCGTTCAGAACGTGAATTATGCGATACATATATCTGGTCCCGGTATGTTGATCTTGTAGTTCCGCCGCGAAGGCAAGCTCCGTCCGATGGAAGCTTAGTAGGCGTTGCGGTCCCCGAAGACGCAGCCGACCGTTCTCAGGAGGATCTTGATGTCCAGGGCCAGCGACCAGTTGCCGAGGTAGCGCAGGTCGTTGTCGAGCCGCCCCTGGGCATGCTCCATGCTGTCCACTTCGCCGCGGAAGCCGTTGATCTGGGCAAGCCCGGTAATACCCGGCTTAACCCGGTGGCGCTGGACGTAATGCTCGACCGCTTCATGGTAGAGCTGGTCGCCGACCTTCATCGCGGTGGCATGGGGCCGGGGTCCAACCAGCGACATCGTCCCCATGAACACGTTGAAGAGCTGCGGGATCTCGTCCAGACTGGTGCGGCGCAGGATGCGGCCGACCCTGGTGACGCGCGGGTCACCGCGCGTCGTGCGCTGCGCTCCGCTGACATCCTGCTTGTGGACATACATGGAGCGGAACTTCAGGACGCTGATCTCCTCGTTCTGGAAACCGAAGCGGCGCTGACGGAACAGGACACCGCCGGGGCTTTCCAGGGCGATTGCCGCCGCGATCAGGCCGAACAGCGGCAGCAGCGTCAGAATGAGCGCCCCGGAGCCCAGGATATCCAGCGTCCGCTTGGCAAGCTCGTCCCAGTTGCGGACCGGCTTGTCCCGGATCTGCACCGCCACCCAGCCGCCGAACCGGCTGATCATCGCCTGTTCCGGCTTCTCCGGAACCGAGGCTCGGCCAAGCAGCCGGACATCCGCCGCCAGACCGTCGATCAGGGTCAGGATACGCTCCGACGCGGCCGGATTGGCCGGGGCGTTCTCGACCAGGACAGTCCTGATGCGGTGGCGCACGCACCAGTGGCGGAGATTGCCCATGCCGCCGATGTACGGCGTGGCACTGTCGCGATCAACCTCGCTGGCGGTATCGAAGGTCCCGACCAGATCGAACCCGCTATCGGCCCGGCCGGCGAAATACGCTGACATTTCCCGCAGGAACGGCGCCGATCCGATCGCGACGGTCCGCTTGGCGAGCAGCGAGCGGAAGCTGCGCTTGCCCGTGAACCAGAGCACCAGGCAGCGCCAGCTCACGATCAGCCACGCGGCCGCCAGGAACCACCACGCCATCATCGGCAGCGTCATGTGGAACGGTCCGGCCATCGGCCACAGGATGCAGGCGGTCGCGGCAAGGCTGGCGCAAAGCGCCGCCAGCGTCCGCAGAAGATGACTGGGCAGCACCTTCAGCGCCCCTTCGGCATGCGACCGGAACATCCGGGCGCACAGCATGAAGACGAGCATGCTGATGGTCAGGGTGGAGATGTGGGTCGTCCAGTGCAGACCCTGGCCGGGATGCAGGATGGCGAATACGAAGGACCCTGCGATGGCGAGCGCCAGATAATCGCAGACGGCAACCACTTCCGTACTGAAGGACCTCTGGTCGACCAGGATGGATGGGCGGTTCAGGACGCTGACTTGGTCAAGCTCAACGTTGCCGTGTGGAAACTGGAGTGACATGCGTGCTCCGCATTCGCTTGAGGCGGGTTCGCTGCACATTTACATGAAGGAAAACTGAAAAGAACGAGAGCGAATGGAGCGCCGGTGAATAGTGCTCGGAGGCCACCGGGTTAATACCGCCGAAAATCCTGTCGCGTTCCGTCTTTCCGGAAGAACCATCTCTCTGGTCCGTGACTGGCGCTGAAAGATTCCTAAAAGAGAAGGAACTTCAGATCGTCATCCTGATTTCGGATATGCCATACGATTACCTGCCCGGATGGAGCCTGTCAGGGCCTACCCCGTCTTCTCCCGATCCTTCGGGAAAGATCCCCCCAAAGAAGATAAAATTTGCTCTATCCGCATACAAAAGTGCCGTGGCGCCGGCGCGGATCGAAGCATAAGCTTGTGCGAAATTTGTGATCTGGTTATGCCACGGAAGGGTTTCATGCCGTCGGCGCCGACCTCGACATCAGGACGCACTGAATGGAAATCGCCGCGATCATAGCACTTGCGTTGACATATCTGGCCGGCATCGCCTGGTTCTCGCTGGCCCAATGGATTGCGATCGAACTGGATGGCGAACGCCGCGTCGGCGTTTCCATCAGGATCGTCCTTGCGGCGGTCTGGCCGCTGACGATCCTGATCGCGACCTGCGCCGTGCTGGCACGGCAGGTCGCCGACCATCACTCCGGCGGGACGCCCCTGACCGCCAGTGGATCGATGGACCACAGATCAATGGACCATAATGTGACCGGCGCCAAGACGGCTCCGGATCACCTCATCCGGGTTCTTACCCCCAAGGATGCGGCGCGCTGACGGGAGGTAGCGTCACCCGGCACATCGCATTGGGTGAGCTATAGGGCCGCAGTCATGCCGCCAGCCTTGACCAACTCCTTCTTCCCGCCCGTGCGCAGGACTTCGGCGAAGGCTTCCGGGGATAGCGGGCGATAGAACAGGAAGCCCTGGATCATGTCGCAGCCTTCCTCGGTCAGGACGTTGAGCTGATCGTCCGTTTCGACGCCTTCCGCCACCACCCGCATGCCCAAGGCACGCGACATGTCGATGATGGCGATCGCGATGGACCTGTCGTCGCGGTCGCTGGCGATCCCGTCGACGAAGCTGCGGTCGATCTTGAGTTCGTGGATGGGCAGCTTCTTCAGATAGCTCAGCGACGAATAGCCCGTGCCGAAATCGTCGATGCTGATCTTCACGCCCATGTGGTCGAACCGGACCAGCATGTCCCTGACCATGTCGATGCGCTCCATCAGGGCGCTCTCCGTCAACTCGATGCCGATGGCGTCGGCGTTCAAGCCGCTCTCCGTCAGCCAGCCGGCGACCTTGTCGACGAAGCCGGGGTCGCGCAGCTGGTGGGCGGAGACGTTGATCGCGATGCGCGGGACCTCGAGTCCCGAGCGGCGCCAGTCGGCGATCTGCTTGAGCGCCAGCGCGAAGACTACTTCGCCGACGGCCCCGATCAGGCCGCAGCTTTCCGCGATCGGGATGAACTGAACGGGCGACACGTCGCCCAGGGTGGGATCGTGCCAGCGCAGCAGCGCTTCCGCGCCGACCACGGCGCCGGTCCGGATATCGACCTGCGGCTGGTAGCACAGACGCAGGCTCCCCATCTCGATGGCGAGCCTCAGCCCCGTCTCCAGCGTCAGGCGCTGGAGCGCCACCACCTTCATTTCCTCGGCGAAGAACTGGTACTGGTTGCGGCCCCGTTCCTTGGCCCTGTACATGGC
>DASQKT010000765.1:0-4798 GCA_035630415.1 Skermanella sp. | reverse complement strand
CGGCGTCATGGCGTCTATCGCCCTGGAGTCCGTTGAAACGCCGGACCAAGAAGCCGGTTCAGCAGGCGACGAGGTGAAGCATGACTCGAATCGCTGATTGCAGATCAGGCCGGCACCGTCATCAGCGCTGGACAAGCGCTTCAGGTACAAGATCGGCAATGCCGCCATCGAGCGGATCGTCACCGGCTTCCGATGGATTGCGTTGGTCTGCGCGGATGGCACAGACACTCGGCATCATCGTCACCCCCGAGCACCGCGCCGGTTTGGCATCGGTGATCGGGGATAGCAACAGCCCGCTCAAGCACGTCCAAATGGCACGGATCGTTCTTCTATCGTCCGAGCGTTTGGCCGTGCTTGATGGTGCGCCGGCAGGTGCGTTATTTTGAGCAAGGGGCGTTGCCGTGCTCCAATCCTGCCAAGGCCACCGGCGTTGATATCATTCCGTCAGGCTGCCGGGTTGCTGGCCGTTACCCTGCTCGACATCGGCCATCTCGGTCTCCGGCCCCGTCAGGATCACGCTGTAAAGGTTTCCATTGTTGCTCTTGCTGCCTTTGCCGGTGTCGTGGCTGTTCCCGAACCGGATCAGCCGCTCATGGACGGGTTGACCGCGCCATTGGTCGTAGACGCGGATGCCCGTTTCATCCTGGGAAATGTATATTGCCGCGTGATTGCCCGTCTCGGAGGTATATTTGCCATTCGGTCCGAAGGTGGCGATGGCGGTTCCGGGAGGGATCGACTTGTTTCCTCGGACCAATGCACCCGCTCGCCATTCGACGGTGCGGGGCACCATGGCGACGGTCTGGACGAACTTCACGCAGTGGCCGTTGTCGACCACTTTTCCCAAATAGGCTTCCGGGTTGCTGGCCAGATGTTTCTGGCCGGCAAGTACCTGTGTCCCAAGGAAAATTCCTGACAGGGCAAAAGCCAGAACGGCGGCGCGGATGATGCTCGATCGGGGCACGGGGCGGCTCTCCCTTCCTGTGTCGAACCGCGCGACTTGGAGGCGGTCGGACAGCAGTGGATGAATGATAAAATGCGGGGTATTCAACTCCATGATTTGGAATTAGCGATTATTAACTACGTAAAGTGGAGGAAGACAATCATGTCATCTGTGTGTAACACCTAAGAGATTTAGATGAACTAACCCTTCTGATGGAGTAATGATATTCTTAACTGTTGTCGAATTTGAAGAAGGTTACAAAATACATTTAAAGTATTGTCGGGTTTGAAAGGCCGAAAGGCCATAATGACTATGAATAATTGATTCAGCACTGCAAATGACAGTGTCAACGTGGTGGAGCGCGCTGTTCCCTCAGAGGGACGGTGCCGGGTGACGGTACCGTGTGAGAATGGGCGACACACCCCGATATGGACCTTGCATGCTGGAGCCATTGGTTTAACCTACAACTGATGGTTACAGCCATCCGTCCTCCACCCGCGCCGAAAATCCGGCGCGGCCAATGAAAAAAACCTGAGGAAACGCACCATGAAGAACATCAGCAGGCGTTCGGTCATCCTGGGCGCTGCGGCGATCACGGCCGGCTGTGCGGCGCAGGGCACGTCCAGTCTCACGACCCCGGCCGCCACCGGGACGGCAGCCGGCGGATCGGCCATTGACACGGCGGGCATCGATCAGGTTCTCCGCCAAGCCATCGGCCCCAACAAGGTGACCGGACTGGTCGCGACCGCCGCCACCGACAAGGGGACCTTCTACGAGGCGGCATACGGAAAACGCAGCCTGGACACCGGGGTCGACATGACGACGGACTCCGTCTTCTGGATCGCATCGATGACCAAGGCCATAACCAGCACCGCCGCGATGCAGATGGTGGAGCAGGGCAGGCTGAGCCTCGACGCGCCGATCGGCGACGTCCTGCCCGAGCTGAGATCGCCACGGGTACTTACCGGTTTCGACAACGCCGGACGGCCGCAAACCCGTCCCGCCCGGCGTCCGATCACCCTGCGCCACCTGCTGACCCACACCGCCGGTTTCGTCTACCCGATCTGGAACGCCGAATTGGCCGCTACATGAAGGCAACCGGTCATCCGTGCACGGAAACCGGCCTCAAGCGGTCGCTTGAACTGCCGCTCCTGTTCGATCCCGGCGAACGGTGGGAATACGGCATCAACATCGACTGGGCGGGCCAAGCGGTCGAGCGGGTCAGCGGCCAGAAACTCGGCGATTACTTCGACGATCACATCTTCTCGCCGTTGGGGATGATCAGCACGGGCTTCAAGCTGACCCCGGCGCAGCGGGCGAGGCTGGTCAAGGTCCATGCCCGCCAGCCTGACGGATCGCTGAAGCCGATCGACTTTGAGATCAAGCAGGACCCGGAATTCGAGGCGGGCGGCGGTGGTCTCTACTCGACGGTGGGCGACTACATGAAGTTCTGCCAGGTGTTCCTCAACGGCGGCAAGTCCGCCGGCGGCCAGCAAGTCTTGCGTCCGGAAACCGTCGAGATCGTGAGCCGGAACCAGATGGGGGCTCTGAACGTCAGGCCGCTGCCGACCCAGATCCCGTCATTGTCCGCCGATGCCGAGTTCTTCCCCGGCATGGTCAAGAAATGGAGCACCGCCTTCATGATCAACACCGAACAGGCGCCGACCGGGCGAAGCCCCGGCAGTCTCGCCTGGGCGGGTCTCGCCAACACCTTCTTCTGGATCGACCCGACCCGCAAGATCACCGGCATCATCATGATGCAGATGCTGCCCTTCGTGGAGCCGCAGGCGATCGATACCTTCACCAAGTTCGAAACCGCGACCTACCGGAGCGTCTAGCTTCGAAGGGGGATCGCTCCACGATCCCCCTGCTTCCGCCGCTCAGCGCAGCGTATTGACCAGACGCCCGATGCCTTCGATCTCGATGGTCACCCGGTCGCCCCGGTTGAGGTATTTCGGCGGGTTGAAGCCGATGCCGACGCCGGCGGGCGTTCCGGTCGCGATCACGTCGCCGGGCTGGAGCGTGATGCCGGCGGAAATCGTCTCTATCAGCGTCGGGATGTCGAAGATCAGGTCACGGGTATTGGCGTCCTGGCGCAGCTCGTCGTTCACCCAGCACCGCACCGCGAGGGAGGCCGGGTCCAGTTCGTCCGCCGTGACGATCCAGGGACCCATCGGGCAGAAGGTGTCGAACGACTTGCCGAGGAACCATTGCTTGTGCCGGCCCTGGACGTCGCGCGCGGTCACGTCGTTGATGATCGTGTAGCCCCAGATATGGCCGTAGGCCTGCTCCTTCGTGATGCCCCGGCCACCCTTGCCGATGACGACGGTCAGTTCCGCCTCGTAATCGATGCTGTCGCTGACGCCGCCGGGATGGAGGATATCCTGGCCGTCGGCGATCACCGATTCCGGGACCTTGGTGAAGATGATCGGTACTTCCGGAATGGCGTCCGACTTGTCCCTGGAACTGCTGTCGAAGCCGCTCCGGCTGAACTCGTGCGCGTGGTCGAAGTAGTTCTTGCCGACGCACATGACGTTGCGGGCCGGGCGTGGGATCGGTGCTTCGATTTCGACCTCGGACAGGTCGATCGCCTTGCCGTGCTGGCCGGCGCCCTGGTTGATGCCCTGGCCGATCCGGGCTTTCAGGTCGTCGTAGCGGCGGATCAGGTCGACCATGTCGGCGGCTGGCTCACCCAGGATCGATTCCAGCGGCCGGACCGTGCCGGCTTCGGCATCGACAAGCCCGATCATCCTGCGGCCATCCATCCGGAACGTCGCGAACTTCATCACTCTCTCCTGAGCCAAATATGAACCAATACGAAATCCATTATTGCCAAATGGCGCGGATTACGCAATCATGGATCACGATGGATCGACCGGGAAACGGGACGGACTGCCTTTATAAGCTGCCTGGAATGGTGTTGCCGCCGGCTCGGCCGGTGGCTAGAAATGGGTTTTGTTTGGCTCATCTTTGCGGATTTCGGGAGCGCCCATGGAGACACGGAACATTCGCACGCGCGCCGCGACGGGAGCCAATGCCCTGGTCCAGCTTATCGAGAGCAACATCGCGGACGGGTCGTGGACCGCCGGCTTCAGGCTGCCGCCGGAGCGCGATCTGGAAAAGCAGTTCGGCGTTTCCCGCAATACGCTGCGCAAGAGCCTCAAGCTGCTCCAGGACAAGGGTAGCATCATCCGCCATGTCGGCCGGGGCTCGTTCGTGGCGGAACCCCGGCAGGCTCCTCCTCCGGCAACTGTCGTTCCGGAACCCGTCTCCGCCGACAGCCTCGTCCGCCGCATCCACGGCGCCAGCCCGGCGGAGATCATGGAAGTCCGCCTCGTCGTCGAACCCGCCGCGATCGAGCTGGCGGCGCTCCGCGCCAATGCCGGCGATGTGCGGCGGATCAGGGAATGCCTCGCCGCGTCCGAGCAGGCGGCGGATATCGCCGAGTTCGAGCATTGGGACGGCCAGTTGCATGTCGCCATCGTTTCTGCGTCCAAGAACAGCCTGCTGATGGACCTGTACTCGACCATGAACGAGACGCGCAACCAGCCGGAATGGCTCCGGCTGAAGCACCGGTCGCTGACGCCGGAGCGCCGCCGGGTCTACCAGGAGCAGCACCGGCGCATCGTGGACGCCCTGGCCGACCGCGACGCCGGCGCCGCCCGGACGGAGCTGCGCGAGCATCTGCTGCTGGTCCGCTCTAACCTGCTGGGGCCGGGGGGTTCCTGATGCGGGATTGGCTCATGATTGGTCAACGGTTATGAGCGCCGGCGCCGTCCTGCTGATCGCCGTCATCGTGCTCGCCACGTCGTTCCTGTCCGGCATCTTCGGCATGGCCGGCGGCATGATCTACATGGG
>DASQKT010000764.1:0-29531 GCA_035630415.1 Skermanella sp. | reverse complement strand
TCCGTAAGGCGCGCTATATGGGACAGTCGATAGGAGAGTGCCAGCGCAACTCAGTCATAGCCCTTCTGATTCGGGCGCATTGGAAGCGGGGCCGCGCCAGCCCAGGGGCGGTCTGCCCGCTCTTGGCGTCAGCAGGCGCGGCAGCAGCGCGGGTGCGACGCCGATCAGGCGCCACGCCATGATCGCCATCGCGATCTGGCTGCCGAGCAGCGCCAGCGTCGTCATCGATGCCGCCCCTTCGATCCCGAAGGCCGGGATCATGACGAGGTTGAGCGCGATGTTGGCCGCGGCGGCGCAGCCCAGCGCCCAGAGCGCGTGCCGCTCGTGGCCGGTCATGGTCAGCATCAGGTGCGATGGCCCGATCACCGCCCGCAGGCAGATCCCGAGCATCAGGATGCGCGCGGCATTGGCGCCATCCACGAATTCCGGACCGAACATCCCGAGTATCCAGGGCGCCAGTGCGAAAAGCGGGATGCCGATCAGCAGCGAACCCGCCAGCGTGCTCAGCGTCGTCGTCCTCATGAAGGAGGCGATTTCCGATCGCTCACCGCGCGCGTAGTGTGCCGCGAAGGAGGGCGCCACGATCGAACTGACGGCCAGGAACGGGAAGAGCACCAGTTCCGCCACATTGCAGGCGACGACATAGACGCCGGCATCCGCCGCCGTCGTCAGCCATTCGATCATCAGCACGTCGCTGCGCTGAAGCAGGAGCTGGCTGCCCCCGGTAAGCCCCAGGACGAAGGCGGAGGCGATCCACTGCCGGCGCATGTAGATCGCGCGCGGCGAGTCGGGCGGCAGCACCCCGATCCGCCGCCGCAGATAGAGAATGAGGACCAGCGCGCCGCCGCCGCCGATCGCGACGAAGCCCATCACGGCGGGGGGCGTCAGCGGGGCCGCGATCAGGACCGCCATGCCGGTCAGCGCCAGCACGACGGCATCGCGCCCGAGTCGCTCCGGCGCGGTGCCGAGCACGACGCGCCCCTGGCCGTAGAGGACTGAGGCATTCAGCCGCAGCAGCGCCAGCAGCGGCAGCACGACGAAGCCGGCCAGGAAAGTGGCGGCGAGGTCGCCGGGAACCTCGTGCGTCGTCCAGACCAGGAAGGCGCCGAGACCGGAAAGGGCAATGCTCAGCGTTCCGACAAGGATGGTGGCATGGCGCAGCACACCGGCCAGAAGCGCCCATTCCTGCCGGGCATGGTGGGCCGCCACGCTGCGCATCGCCAGCGAATCGTGACCCATCACGGCGACATAGACCAGGATGTTGATCCAGGCCATCACATAGGCGAACTGGCCGTATCCTTCATGACCCAGCAGGCGCGCCAGCACGACCTGGAGCAGCAGCGCCTGCGCCATGCCGGCGACGTTCAGCGCCATGACGCTGCCGCCGCCCCGGACCAGCCGCATGAACGCGGCATTCCGGGAGATGAAGAGAGGGAGCTTGAGTGCCACCGAAGAACCGATACGTCCGCGTCGCTGCCTGGAGCCTGTGCGGCGGAGAATGGGGGTGCCCATGGGAGGAAGTCAATGCGGCTGGGAGCTCCCCTTCATGTCGCCGGCCCGCGTCGCCGGTCCATGGCATCGCCATCGCCATCGTCATCCGTAAGGTCGCGTGACTTACCGATGATTGCGCTTGCCGTTCCCGTGCCCGAACTTCTATTCGGAGATGATGACTATCGGCAGGGCCGATGATCCGGCAGGGAGAGTAAATCCGGTGTGTGGAATCTGCGGCTTCGTCGAACCTGTCGGGCGCCGGTCCGATTTGATCGGCGAAATCATCCGGGCGATGTCCGACAGTCTGGCCCATCGCGGTCCCGACGGCGACGGCGTCTGGACCGATCCGTCCAGGGGCATCGCCCTGGGGCATCGCCGGCTCGCCATCGTCGATCTGTCGCCGCTGGGCCGGCAGCCGATGGAGTCGGCGGACGGCCGGCTGGTCCTGACCTATAACGGCGAGATCTACAATCACCTGGAACTGCGGGCGGAACTGGATTCGGCGGGCATTCGGCTGCGCGGTCATTCCGATACCGAAGTATTGGTCGAAGCCTGTGCTCTCTGGGGCGTGGAGCGGACCGTCAGGCGCCTGACCGGCATCTTCGCCTTCGCCCTGTGGGACAAGGCGGCAACGCGGCTGGTGCTGGTCCGCGACCAGATCGGGGTCAAACCGCTGTATTGGGGAGAGATCGGGGGGGAAGCCGGCGGCCTGATGTTCGGATCGGAGTTGAAGGCGCTGCGGGCCTATCCGGACTGGAACCCGGAGCCGGACCGCAACGCCATGGCGTCGTTCTTCCGGTTCAACTACGTGCCTGAGCCTCACGGCATCTACCGGGGCATTGCCAAGTTGCCGCCCGGTTCGATGCTGACCTGGGAGCCGGGCAGGGGCGTTACCGGCATCGAGCGATACTGGAACATGCGGGATTTCGCGGGCGCATCGCCGCGCGAGCGCGATCCGGCCGAGGCGGTGGAGGAACTGGACAGGCTGCTGCGCGACGCGGTCGGGCGGCAGATGATGGCCGACGTGCCGCTCGGCGCCTTCCTGTCCGGCGGGATCGACAGCTCGACCGTCGTGGCGCTGATGCAGGCGCAGAGCGGCCGTCCGGTGCGCAGCTTCTCGATAGGTTTCCATGAGGAGGGGTATGACGAGGCGACCCACGCCGCCGCCGTCGCCAGGCATCTCGGCACCGACCATACCGAGCTTTATGTAGCGCAGGACCATGTCCGCGACGTGATCCCGGCCCTGGCGGACATGTTCGACGAGCCTTTCGCCGACAGCTCCCAGATCCCGACATACCTGGTGTCGGAGATGACCCGGCGGCACGTGACGGTGGCCCTGTCCGGCGATGGCGGCGACGAGCTGTTCGCCGGCTATCACCGCTATTTCTGGGCGGACGCCGCCCGGCGCCGGTTGGCCGCCGTGCCGTCGGGCGCGAAGAAGGCGGGGGCCGCCCTGTTCTCGGCGGTGTCCGAACGGTCCTGGGACAGGCTGTTCGGTCTGGTGCCCCCGGCGGTGCGGCCGGAGCGGGCCGGTGACCGGATGCATAAGCTCGGCGCCATGCTGACCCTGCCGGACGATGCCGGGCTTTATCGCGGGCTGCTGTCGTATTGGGACGACCCCGAGGATCTCGTGCCGGGAAGCCGTGAGCCGCGGGGCATCCTGTGGGACGAATCGGTTGCCGCCGAAATTCCGGACTTCATCCGCCGCATGCAGTTCCAGGATGCGGTTACCTATCTGCCGGAAGACATCCTGACCAAGGTGGACCGCGCCAGCATGGCGGTGGCGCTGGAAGCGCGCGTGCCGCTGCTCGACCACCGGGTCGTCGAGTTCGCCTGGGGGCTGCCACACTCGCTCAAGGTCCGAAACGGCCAGGGCAAGTGGCTGCTGCGGCAGGTGCTCTACCGCTATGTCCCGCAGGAACTGGTCGAGCGGCCGAAGATGGGCTTCAGCGTGCCCGTGGGCGCGTGGCTGCGCGGCCCCTTGCGCGACTGGGCCGAGGACCTGCTGGACGAGCGCCGCATGCGGGAGGCGGGATTGCTGAACCCGGCCCCCGTCCGCCGTCGCTGGGCGGAGCATCTGGCTGGCCGGCGCGACTGGAGCGACAGCCTGTGGGGCGTGCTGATGTTCCAGGCCTGGAGCCGGCGCTGGCTGGACGGGGCGGCTCCGGCGGCAGCGATCGAGCGGGGAACGCCGGCGCTGTGCGGTATGTGAGAAGCGAGGTTTTTTCTCAGATAGATGCGTAGGTCGATCTAGAGCGAAGCGGCAGCCGACATAGACGCGCCTGCTTGTCGGCTGCCGCTTCGCTCTAGACCGACCTACGGCGCCAGCCCGAATTATGAGCGGATCACAGAACCCAGCGCCTGTAGCCTTCCGGCAAGCTCAGGTCGCGCCACATGCCCTTGATGTCGGCCACCAGACCGCCGGGGCGGATCAGGCGGGTCAGCGAATTGGCCGTCAGGGCCGAGTATTCCCTGTGGGGAACGGCGCCCACGACGCAGTCGTAGGGCTCGGCGGCATCCAGCGTCGGGCGCAGGGCGATGCCGTAAAGTTCGGCGGCTTCGGCCGGGTCGGCCAGCGGGTCGTGGATATCGACGCGGTAGCCGTGAACCCGCAGCCGGTTGACCAGCGACGCCACCTTGGAATTCCGCAGGTCCGGCACGTTCTCCTTGAAGGTCAATCCCAGCACCAGGATACGGCTGGCCACGGCCGGCGGTTCGCCCGCCGCGACGCGCTCGGCGATCTGGTCGGCGATATAGCCGGGCATCGTCTCGTTGATCCGGCGGCCGGCCAGGATCACTTCCGGGCGGTGGCCGATGCTGGTCGACAGATGCGCCAGATAGAAGGGGTCCACCCCGATGCAGTGGCCGCCGACCATGCCGGGACGGAAGTTCAGGAAGTTCCATTTGGTGGACGACGCTTCCAGTACGTCGTGGATCGAGATGCCGAGGCGGCCGAAGATCATCGAGACTTCGTTGATGAAGGCGATGTTGATGTCGCGCTGGGCGTTCTCGATCACCTTGGCGGCTTCGGCCACCTTGATGCCGGCGGCGCGGTAGACGCCGGCGCTGGTGACGGCGCCGTAGACCGCCGCCAGCCGTTCCGTGACCTCTGCGGTCTGGCCTGCGATGACTTTCGTGATCCGGGATATGGTGTGTTCGCGGTCGCCGGGGTTGATGCGCTCCGGGGAGTAGCCCAGGAAGAAATCGCGCCCGCAGACCAGCCCCGACGCTTCTTCCAGGGCCGGGCCGCAGATATCCTCGGTGACGCCGGGATAGACGGTGCTCTCGAACACGACTACTGGCTTTTCTAGTGTCTTTTCCGGCGGTTTTTCCACTCCTTCGAGGCGCTTGCCGTCGCGGAGCGCCGCGCCGACGGTGCGGCAGGCCGCCAGCACCGCCCCAAGGTCGGGCTGGTTCCTGGCGTCCACCGGCGTCGGGACCGTCACGATGTAAAGCTGGCATCCCGGCAGTTCGGCCGTGTCGGACGTCAGGGCCAAGGGGCCGCGCAGGTCGTCCGGTTCGACCTCCCGCGTGCGGTCGTGACCGTCGCGCAGTTCGGCGATCCTGCCGGCATCGATGTCGAAGCCGGTGGTGGGGAAGTGACGGGCAAGCTCGACCGCGAGAGGCAGTCCGACATAGCCTAAGCCGATCACCGCAATTCTTGTCGTCAGCACCGATGAACCTGCCTTGCTTCGGAACCCGCCGCGTCTCCGCGCCGTATTGGATTATGTTTGGTCGGAATATGTCGGGGTGCGGCGCTGTTTCTGAAAGTGGCGCTGTCCCCGGCATGAACATCCGGACGACATCGCGGAGGCCTGTGCGTGTATCGAGCATAGAGGATCGTTCGGCGCGCGGAAAGCTTCGGAGCTGTAAAAGCAGAGCGCTAGCTCCTCGCCATGATGGCGGAAATACAAGTTGGCGGCGTTAAGGCCGTGGCAGATTCGGTAAAGATGCGCAGAGCAGATCGAACGCCCTATGGCGTTAAGCCATAAGATATATTGCCTTTGCTCTTAGACTGATGGTGTTGAATGTTTGTAGAGTTTAAGCCCCTTTGATAATTGACGAGATCAGGGGAGGTCATTAGCTATGAACGTGATGCCTCCTGTTCGGCTGATCTGTTCATGCAGTAAGCCTGACACGAACGTGGTGGTATCCAAGCAGGTCCCCCGTGCGTGGCCAGCCCTGAAATCGACGACAGAGAGGGCCTTATTGAGTGGTCGGCACCGACAAGCGAAAGACGCCCGAAGGCCGGAAGCAGAACCTGCTCATCTGGTATTGGGGAAGGCGGGGCGGGGGTGCCCACTACTGCTTGGAAGTGGCGCGGGAACTCTCCAAACGTGAAGAGTTCAATGTCCACCTGTCGATTTCTCGCAACTGCGACCTTTATGCCGAACTCAAGGCCCTGAACCTTCCCGGCCTGGATATCGATACCTACTGCGATGTCGGGTCCGCCGTCATGGCGCTGTCCAGGCTGCGCCGGGTCCGCCGCGCTTTCGAAGCCTACCTTCAGGAACACGACATCGATCTCGTGCTCTGCACCATGCAGCATCTTTGGAACCCGTTCATGTTGCCGGCGATCCGCCGGGCGGGTGCGCGCTATGTCGTCACCATCCATGACGCCACGCTGCATCCGGGTGAGCGGTTCCTTCCCTATCAGTGGTGGCTGGACTGGGAAATCCAGCAGGCAGACGGGTATGTCGTGCTGAGCGATCATGTCGGGCGGGTGCTGCGCGCCCGGCATCAGGAATCGTTGGACCGGATAACCGTCGCTCCCTGCGGGCCGTTCAGCCAGTTCACGGATACCCGGCGCGGCTGTGTCGGGGCGGCCGAACGGCCGGCGCCGCGCCGCCTGCTGTTTTTCGGTCGGATCGTCGCCTACAAGGGGCTGGACCTGCTGCTGGAAGCCTATGGACAGCTCAAAGGTCTTCATCCCGATCTGAGCCTTGCGATCTACGGTGACGGCGATCTGACACCCTACCGGGCCACCATTGACGCGCTGCCGGACGTGACGGTCGAGAACCGCTATATCCCGGAAGACGAGCTTCCAGGCATCCTGGAACAAAGCGACCTGATCGTGCTGCCCTACCGCGAGGCGAGCCAGTCCGGCGTGATGGTCCTGGCGGAAGCGGCCGGCGTGCCGGTGGTCGGGACGCCGACCGGAGCGCTGGTGGAGCAGATCGTTCCAGGCGTCAACGGCCTGATAGCGGATGCCGTGGATGGCAGGGCGCTAGCCTACGCGATCGGCCGGCTCCTTGACGATCCCGGACTTTACCAGCGTTGCGTCATGGGCATCGCCAAGCATGCCGAGGACCGCTGGTCGGAGGCAGGTGAGCGGATTTCCCGGCTGCTGCTGGGAGCGGGTACATCCGCTCCCTCGGCGCCCAGCTATGCCGCCGTCACCCAGGCGGCGGCCGAGGCGCGTACGCGCCTGCCGCAGCGCCGTACAGCCCGGTAGCGGATACGTACACCATGCCGCTTTCACCGAAGGACACCGCCAGGGACACGGCCCGAGCCGTCTGGCGCCGCATTCCGCCAGGGCTGCGCCGCTCCCTGCTGTTCGGAACGACCCGGATCGCTGCCCCCGCCGCCCGCATGCCGGGACCTCCGCCGGCCGAACCGATCATCATCGTCGGACCTGTTTCAAGCGCCACCGGGCTGGGCGAGGGTGCCCGGCTCGCGATACGGGCCTTGCGCGACCAGGGGCTGGACGTCCGAAGCTTCGACGTCAGCCAGGTTATGCTGGGGGGCGATCCAGCGGAACCGGTCGATGCCGGGCTTCCGGTTCAGCCGGGGCCGGGTACGGTGATCCTGCACGTCAACGCGCCGCTGGCTCCGCTGGCGCTGCTGATGCTTGGCCGCCCGGCGCTGCGGGGCAAGCGGATCATCGGCTATTTCGCGTGGGAACTGCCGGACCTGCCGGACGACTGGATCGCGGCCTTGGACCACGTCCATGAGATCTGGGCGCCCAGTTGCTTCACCGCCGACGCCTTCCGCCGCCATACCGACCGGCCGGTCCATGTGGTGCCGCATCCGGTCCCGGTGTCCGATATAGAGGTCGAGGCGTATGCGCAACGAGCGCCGCATCGGCCCTTTACCGTGCTGACTCCGTTCAACATGGCTTCCGGCTTCACCCGGAAGAACCCGGTGGCGGCGGTGCGCGCGTTCAAGCTGGCGTTCGACCGGGGCGGGGACGGGAGCGGGGACGACGCGCGGCTCATCCTGAAGACGCACCATGTCTCAGCCTATGCCGCCGGCTGCCGGGAACTGGCAGCCGCCATCGACGGCGATCCGCGCATCACCGTGCTCGACCGGACGATGGACCGGGCGGAGCTGGACGAACTGGTGACCTCGAGCGATGCGGTCATGTTGCTGCACCGGTCGGAAGGGTTCGGCCTGCCGCTGGCCGAAGCGATGGGACGAGGCGTGCCGGTGGTGGCGACGAACTGGTCCGGCAACACCGATTTCATGGACTTCGGCAATTCGTGCCCGGTTTCGTACTGCCTCGTGCCTGCCCGCGACCCGCAGGGCAGCTATGACCATGCCGACCAGCTTTGGGCCGAGCCCTCGGCGGAGAACGCCGCCGTGCACCTGCGCCGCCTGCGCGACGACCCGGCGCTGAGGGCGGAGCTGGGGCATGCGGCAAGCCGGACGATACGGGAACGCTGCTCGCCCAAGGTCTTCGCCAAGCGTTCGGGCGAATTGCTGATGGCGGACGCGGTCCTGTGCTGACGGCGGGACCGCCGAAGCCAGAACTGCCGAAGCCGGATACGCGGAAGGCGGGACCGGGAATGTGCCGAAGGAGAACCGGAGCGCCGCAAATGGTGCGCCGCACCTGAGCGCTCTTGACAATGAGATGCTGTTCCGCTCCTATTCGCGCCGCCTTGATATAGTAAATATTGGATAAAAAGTTGTTAATCTGGCGCATATATCAACAAGGTGCGAATTCACGGGTTGAATTGGCGGAGTGTTTATCCGCTGCTGCGGGAGTCGCAATGGAATTGTCTCTTGGCATTCTGGAAATGACTACAATGCTGGATCTATCATGAGCGCTGTGTTTGCGAAAGTTCCATTTGCGGCTCCTTTGTGGCAATATCGCGCCTTCATCTGGAGCGCTGCGACCCGTGAGATGCGCCTCCAGTCGATGAACTCGGTTCTCGGCTGGCTCTGGCCGGTGCTGAACGCGGTGGCATTGATCCTGCTCTACATGACGCTGTTCGTGGAGGTGCTGAAGAGCAGGCTGCCGGGTTCCGACGACAGCATGTCGTACGCGATCTACCTGTGCATCGGCATCATCAACTGGACCTACTTCTCCAACACGATCCTGCGGTCGCTGAACATCTTCGGCGAGAACGCGATGCTGCTGAAGAAGGCGGGTTTCCCCAAGATCACCCTGCCGGTCGTCGTCGTCATCTCGCAGGGCGTCCAGTTCGCGATCATGATGGCCGTCTTCGCGGCGCTGCTGATCGTGACGGGCCGCATCCCCGGCTGGGCGCTGCTCGGCATGATCCCGCTGCTGATCATCCAGCAGACCATCGCGATCTCGCTTGGCATCCTGCTCGGCACGCTCAACGTCTTCTTCCGGGACGTGGGCCAGGCGGTCGGCATCATCCTGACCTTCTGGTTCTGGCTGACCCCGATCGTCTACCCGATGTCGATCCTGTCGCCCGCCGTCGCGTCCTTCGTGACGACCTGGAACCCGCTGACCCGGATCATCGTCGGGTACCACGACATCACGCTCAACAACACCATGCCCGACATGACGAACTTCATCGGCCATATCGTGCTGGCGCTCGTGCTGAGCGGGCTTGCCTATTTCTGCTTCAAGCGCCTGTACAGCGCGGTTCAGGACTATCTTTGATGCCCCTGATCAGCATCCGGAACATCACCAAGAAGTACCATACCTTCGACAGCGACTGGCATCGCTTCCTGGAGGCGATCACCAACGGCAGGATCAGGCGCCGGCACGAGCACTGGATCCTGAAAGGCATCTCGCTCGATGCCGAAGCGGGCGAGTCGATCGGCATCATCGGCTACAACGGCGCCGGCAAGAGCACGCTGCTGAAGATCGTGCTGGGCGTCTCGACGCCCGATACCGGCAGCGTCGAGATCAACGGCCGGGTTGCCGGACTGCTGGAACTGGGCGTCGGTTTCCACCCGGAGTTCACCGGCCGCGAGAACGCGGTGATCAGCTGCCAGCTCCTGGGGCTGGCGCCGGAGGAGATCCCGCCGCTGGTCGAGGAGATCAAGGAGTTCTCCGAACTGGGCGAGTATTTCGACGAGCCGATGCGGACGTATTCGACCGGCATGGCGATGCGCCTGGCGTTCAGTTCGTCCACCGTCGTCCGGCCTGAGATCCTGGTGGTGGACGAGGCGCTGGCGGTAGGCGACGCCTATTTCCAGCACAAGTCGATGGCGCGCATCCGCCGCTTCCGGGAGGCCGGAACGACGCTGTTCCTGGTTTCCCACGATCCGACCGCGATCAAGAACCTATGCGACCGCGCCATCATCCTCGAGGACGGGGTGATGATCCGCGACGGCCGGCCCGACGAGGTGCTGGACTACTATCAGGCGATGGTCAACCGCCGGAAGAAGGACGAGGAAATCCGCCAATTCCAGGGCGACGGCGTCGTCACCACCCGGAGCGGCGACGCCCGGATGGAGATATCGGCGATCCAGGTTCTCGACATGGACGGCAAGCCGGGCCGGGTCTTTAAGACCGGCGAAACGGCGCGCATCCGGCAGACCATCACCTGCAACGATCCCGACGTCCGGCCCAATGTCGGCATTATGATCCGCGACCGCCTGGGCAACCATATCTACGGCACCAACACCCACTTGAAGAAGGTGGCGATCCACGACCGTTTCGAGGTCGGAACCCAGTTCCACGTGGATTTCGACGTCCAACTTCTGCTGGGGGGCGGGTCCTACAACGTCTCGGTCGCGGTGGTCGACGATGCGCTGCACAGCAGTCATCTCGACTGGATCGATCAGGCCGTCGTCTTCCAGGTCATGCCCGACGGCGTGCCAGACTTCGCCGGACTGACACCCCTGCCGGCGAGTCTTTCCTATGGGCTGGGTCCAGGGACGGTGGAGGAACCGGAGCGGCAGGCGGCCAGTCAAATGTCCGACAAGGTCGCGGCGGGGGACTGAATGAGGCGCCTTGACCCCTAGTCCGTCCCGACGATCTCCAGCGTCGCCGAAGCAGCCTCACATCAAGCCTTCCATATACCGAGCCACGATGACCTTCATATCCTACGCGCAGAACTACGAAGACATCATGCTGTACCGCGCGCTGCGCGATGTCGGCGAGGGCTTCTACGTCGATGTCGGAGCCAACAGCCCGGACGAGCACTCCGTCACGCGGGCTTTCTACGAGCGGGGATGGCGGGGCATCAATATCGAGCCGGTCATGGAGTTCCACCAGCAATTGCTGGCGGCGCGTCCGAGGGACATCAACCTGCCGGTCGCGATCTCGGACAAGACAGGCTTCATCGACTTCCACGACGTCAAGGGAACCGGGCTGTCCACGATCAGCCCGAAGATCGCCGAGAACCACCGCGCTTCGGGGTATGAGGTCGTCAGGCGCAGCGTAGCCGTCGAGACCCTGGACGAAGTATTCAGGAAATATGTCTCCGGCGACGTCCACTTCCTGAAGATCGACGTCGAAGGGCTGGAGGATGCCGTCCTGCGCGGCGTCTCCCTGGTGGACGTCCGGCCCTGGATCATCGTCGTCGAGGCGACGGCCGTCCTCAGCGAGGTGCAGACCCATGCGTCATGGGACCATCTGCTGACGGACCGCGGCTATTCCTTCGTCTATTTCGACGGGCTCAACCGCTTCTACGTGGCGAAGGAGCATCCGGAACTGGTGCCGTCCTTCCAGAGCGCGCCCAACGTCTTCGACGACTGGATGCGGGTCGGCGACCGGCAGGCGCATGACAGGGCGAACGTCCTCTCCGCCAAGCTGCTGGAGGTGGAGGAGGCGCACAGGGCCGAACTGGAATCCCGAAAGGCCGAACTGGACGCCGCAAGGGCGGAGGTCGAGGAGTGGAAGGCCAAGGCAGCCGCCTTGCAGGTCAGCGAGGAGGAGCAGCGCGCCCGTGAAGCGGCACTCGAGGCGCGGCTGTCCGACCTCAAGGCGCAACTCTCCAGCTTCGAAGGCCAGACCTTGGACCTTATGGGCACGATGGGGGAGGCGGCCGAACTGCGGGCGGCCATCGCGGTCATGCGTGACGAGTTCCGGGACTGGGTCGGAATAAGGGAGAGCGCCGCCGAGCGGGAGGCCCAGTCCGCCGCTCAACTCGCTGCACGGGAAGCCCACTTCGCCGAACGTGAGGCCCACTTCGCCGAACGGGAAGCCCAACTGGGAGCACAGGTCGCGGCGGCGACCGCCGAAGCCACGGCGCTGCGGCACCGGATCGCCGAACTGGAATACGCGGCATCGGTTACCAAGCTCAACCTGGACTCCATGTTCGCCAGCACCTCCTGGCGCGTCACGGCGCCGGTCCGGGCAGTCAAGACGGCGGTCATTTCGAGCGCCAGGGCGATCGGCGCAGTCAAGGTCGGCGTCAAGCAGCCGGAGGAGTCGCTGATCCGGCGGGCTGCCCACTGGTCGGCCCGCCAGCCCATGCTCAAGCGGGCGGCAGTCGCGGTGCTGGTCAGGAGTCCGGCGCTAGAACGCAAGGTGCGGGCCATCGTGGCGCCGCCACCGGGCGTTCAGCCGGCGGCAGTGGCCCATATCCCGCAACCCCGTCAGATCGAGAACACCGGCCCCGCGATCACCTCGCGCAATCCGACGCCGGCCGAAATCATCGCCGAAACCGCCTTTCAACGCGCGTTGGCGCGCGCGCGCTGACAGGGAGAAGCTTATAATGCGTATCGTCCTGGACATGCAGTCCCGCCAGTCGCCGAGCCGGGTTCGCGGCATCGGGCGCTATTCCCTGGCCCTGGCGCGCCACTTGGCGAAGCTGGCGACCGGACACGAAGTCATCGTCGCCGTGAACGGCGCGCTGGCCGAAACGGTCGATGCCGTCCGCGCCGATTTCGACGGGCTGATCCCGGCCGAGCGAATCGTCGCATGGTCGCAGCCGGGCGGCGTCGGTTTCGTCAACGGCGACAGCCGCTGGCGTGCCCGCGCGGCTGAACGGCTTCGCGAGCGGTTCCTGGAGTCGCTGCGGCCCGACATCGTGCATGTGACCAGCCTGTTCGAAGGGCTGGGGGACGATGTCAGCACCTCGATCGGGGAGGTCTCCGCCGACATGGCGACGGCGGTCACGCTGTACGACTTGATCCCGATGGTCCGTCGGGACGTCTATCTCGCCAACCCGGTGGTGGCGGACTGGTACGAGCGCAAGCTGGCATCGCTGCGGCGGGCCGATCTGTGGCTGGCGATCTCGGACCATACGAGGCGGGAAGGGATCGAGTTGCTGGGGCTGCCGGAGGACCGCGTGCGGTCGATCTCCTCGGCGGTCGATCCGATGTTCCGTCCGGTCGAGCCGGTGGACGAGAGGGCGCTACGGCGGCGCTACGGCCTGGACAGGCCGTTCGTCCTGTATACCGCGACGATCGAGCCGCACAAGAACGTCGACGGGCTGTTCGCCGCCTTCGCGAAGCTTCCGCCGAACCTGCGCCGGGGCCACAAGCTTGCCATCGTTTGCCGGATCGACGACCACAACCTGATGCGGCTCAAGGCCGCGGCCAAGCGCGCCGGTCTGCGCGACGACGAATACGTGATCACCGGCTACGTCCCGGACGAGGACCTGCTGGAGCTGTACGCGATCTGCCGTCTCTTCGTCTTTCCGTCGCTGCATGAGGGATTCGGGCTGCCGGCGCTGGAGGCGATGGCCTGCGGTGCTCCGGTGATCGCGTCCAACTCCACCAGCCTGCCGGAGGTGATCGGACGCAAGGACGCCCTGTTCGATCCGGAATCGCCCGATGCCATATCCCGCGCCATGGCGCGGGTGCTCGGGGACGCGGGGATGCGGGAAGATCTCAGCCGGCACGGGCTTGCCCGCGCACGCATGTTCAGCTGGGAGAATACCGCCCGCAGGACGCTGGACGCCTTCGAGGAACTGCATGACCGGCGACGGGCCGAGCGGACCCGGATGATACCCGTTTCGCTGCCGAAACGGCCCAGGCTGGCATTCGTGGGACCGCTGAAGCCGATCGCCGGCCGATTCTCCGGACACGCGGCGGCAATCCTGCCGGAACTGTCCCGGCATTACGACATCGAATGCGTCGTTCGGCAAGACCTTGTGGAAGACGCATTCGCCCGGTCCAACCTGCCGATCCGCTCGGCAGAGTGGTTCGCCGACAACGGCGCCCACTATGACCGGGTGCTTTATCAATTGGGCGACGATCCGGACCTGTATTCGTGGATTCCGGACCTGCTGCGGCGCTGGCCCGGAACGGTCGTGCTGCACGACAGCCATCTCGGCGCGGCGCTATCGAGGTTGCCGGCGCCGGAAGACCGGCCGGAGCCCTGGACCGCGGAGCTTTACCGGTCCCACGGCTGGACGGCCGTGGTCGATCGCCTGCGGTCGAGGGACCCCGATGCCGTCGTCGCGAAGTATCCGTGCGACGGCTCGATCCGGGACTACGCCACCGGCGTCATAACGGCCGGAGACCTGGAGGGACTGACGCCGGGTCGGATCGCCGGTTCCTACCGCGATGCCGTCGAGGAGCATGCCGCGAACTCCCGTCTGGTTCTGCTGGACCGGCTGGCCGACGATGTCCTGGCGATAGCCACCCCGGACCGGCCCAGTCCGGCGGACTGGGAAAAGGTGCTGGCTTGCGCCGCCGAAAACCTGCCATCGGGGACCGATACCCGCCAGTTGATGATCGACGTGTCGGAACTCGTGCAGCGCGATGCCGGAACCGGCATCCAGCGGGTGACGAAAAACATCACGATCAAGCTGCTGGAAAACCCGCCGGCCGGGTACCGGGTCGAGCCGGTGTTCGACGACGGCACGGGAGTCTTCCGCTACGCCCGTGCCCTGACGGCGAAGCTGATCGGGTACGCCGGACCGGCTTTCCAGGACGACCTGATCGACACGCGGCCGGGCGACGTGCTGCTTGGCCTCGACCTTGTGGCGCATCAGATCGAGGGACGGCGCGACGTGAACCGCCGGCTGCGCCACCGGGGCGTTCGCGTCTTCTACGTCGTCTACGACCTGCTTCCCGTCCTGCGGCCGGAATGGTTTCCGCCTTTCCCGCTGTTCCGCACCTGGCTTCAAGCCATCGCTTCCGAAGCGGAGGGGCTCGTCTGCATCTCGCGTTCGGTGGCGCGGCAGTTCCTCGCCTATGTGCCGGAACTCGAGGTCGGCCGGTCGAGCCCGCTGATGGTCGGACATTTCCATCTCGGCGGCGATATCGATACCGGGGCCGGCGAGGCGTCGGACGAAGTGACGGCGCTGCTGAAGCGGCCGACCCGCAAGTTCCTGGTGGTCGGCACAGTCGAGCCCCGGAAAGGCCATGCCCAATGCCTCGCCGCTTTCGAGGAACTCTGGGCGGCCGGCAAGGATATCGACCTCGTCGTGGTCGGCAAGCAGGGCTGGATGGTGGACGACCTGGCCGAGCGGATGCGCAACCATGCGGAGGCGGGCAAGCGGCTCCACTGGTTCTCGAAGGCGTCGGACGCCGACCTGAACGCCCTGTACGAAAAATGCACCGCCCTGCTCGCCATGTCCCAGGACGAGGGATTCGGCCTGCCGCTGATCGAAGCGGCCAAGCACGGGCTGCCGATCATCGCCCGCGACATCCTGGTGTTCCGGGAAATCGCCGGCGGGCACGCGGCATATTTTTCGGGATCGCGGGGGAGCGACTTCGCCTCAGCGCTTTCCGCCTGGATCGACCGGCATGGCCGGGGCGACGTCCCGGTCTCGGCGGGGATGCCATGGCTTACCTGGGCCGGCTCCGCGGAACGGCTGGTCGATGTCATCCTGCATGGAGAATGGGATGCCGCGTGGGTCCCCGGACAAGCGGCGGAGGACCTGTCTCCGGCGGATATGTCCGAAGACCGGGTCGGGGAGAGTGCCGGCAGTCCTACTCCCGGCAGTCCTACTCCCGGCAGTCCTGCTCCCGGCGGCCCTGCTCCCGGTGCGGGGGAGCCCGGCATGGCGGAGGCGGGCGAGTCCTCGCGCCTTGCGAGGCGGGCCTGATGTCGAATTTTTCGGACGGCCTGCCGCCGGATGATCCGACGAATAGCGGGTGTTCCCGCTGAAACGATGTTTTTGTTGTCGCACACGCCTTTTTCGAGCGGAGCTAATTGGCTATCGTGAGAAAGTGGAAAGGATACCGGGGCTTCTGCATCGGAGTACGGGAGCATGGCCGATCGCCATGTCTTATGCCGTCCTGGTCAGCCGCCTTTTTGGCTGCACCTGCGGGTCCCGGTGCCTTGATATTATGCGGATGGTATGACATTGACCCATGTACAGGAATACGAGACGCGGCGCTGAAAAATAATCTTGCTGATTCTCGGCGATATGGATTGTTTAAACGCCTCCCATCGATAGTGCCTTTGTGAGCAAGGGGAAGAGTAATGAAGCGCGCTTTGGTTACTGGTGTGACCGGACAGGACGGGGCCTATCTATCTGAACTTCTGCTCAAACAAGGGTATGAAGTGTATGGCATGCTTCGGCGAAGCAGCTCTGCGGATGTGGTCGACGCACGCCTGCGGTGGCTCGGAATCGAGAAACAAATCAAGTTCATCGACGGTAACCTGACAGACCTTTCCGGCCTGATCAGGACACTGAAGGAAGTCAAGCCGGACGAGGTCTACAACCTTGCCGCTCAGTCCTTCGTCAAGTCGTCCTGGCAGCAGCCGCTTCTGACCGGGACCGTCACGGGACTTGGTGCCGCCAACATCCTGGAAGCGGTCCGGCTGGAATGTCCGACGGCTCGCTTCTATCAGGCATCCTCGTCCGAAATGTACGGCCTGATCCAGGAGCCGGTGCAAAGCGAGACCACTCCGTTCTACCCGCGCTCGCCCTATGCCGCCGCCAAGCTCTACGCGCATTGGATGACGGTGAATTACCGCGAGAGCTTCGGCCTTCATGCCAGCAGCGGCATCCTGTTCAATCACGAATCGCCGCTGCGGGGCATCGAGTTCGTCACCCGCAAGGTCACCGACGGCGTCGCCCGCATCAAGCTGGGGCTTGAGAAGGAACTGCGTCTCGGCAACATCGACGCCAAGCGCGACTGGGGCCATTCCAAGGATTATGTCCGGGCGATGTGGCTGATGCTTCAGCAGGAAGTTCCGGACGACTACGTCATCGCCACAGGCCGGACGACGACCGTGCGCGACATGTGCCGGATCGCCTTCGAGTATGTCGGCTTGAACCCCGACGACCATATCGTGATCTGCCCTGATCTTTTCCGCCCCGCCGAAGTCGACATCCTCCTGGGCGATGCCACCAAGGCGAAGGAAAAGTTCGGCTGGGTGGCGGAGATCGGCCTGGAGGCGATGATCCAGGAAATGGTCGACGTCGATCTTCAGCGTGTCCGCCGAAACATGAAATAGGAATGGCCGTGGCCTTGAAGGACATGCCCTTGAAAGTGCTGGTAACGGGGGCGGGCGGCTTCGTCGGCAGTCATCTGCTCGCCGCCTTGGACAAAGTGCTGGCTTCGGGAAGCGAAATCGTCGCCGGCAGCTTCTCGGCTGCGAAGGGGCCGGATGCCGCAGGCGGCGCCAATACCCGTATCGCAGTCCGCACTGTCGAGTTGGATGTCTCCGACAGCGCCCAGGTCAACGCCGTGTTCAGGGCCGAGCAACCGACCCATGTGGTGCATCTCGCCGCGATCGCCGCCGTTACGGCGGCGACTCGCGATCCGAGGTTATCCTGGAACATCAATCTGAACGGTACGCTCAATGTCGCTCTTGCAGTGCTGGAGGAATGCCCAGCCTGCCGGATCGTCTTCAGCGGCAGTTCCGAAATCTACGGCGCCAGTTTCACGGCCGGCGTGCCGCTGTGCGAGTCGGCGGAACTTCAGCCGGCCAATCCCTACGCCAGCAGCAAGGCCGCGGCCGACCTGATGCTGGGGCAGATGGCCAGGCAAGGTCTCAAGGTCGTGAGATTGCGGCCCTTCAATCACACGGGTCCCGGCCAGTCCGAGGATTTCGCGATTCCCTCTTTCGCGGCGCAGATCGCGCGGATCGAGCGGGGGCTGCACGAACCGGTGATACGGGTCGGTTCGCTGGATAGCATGCGCGACTTCCTGGATGTCCAGGATGTGGTGGACGCCTATGTCGGCACGATCCTGCTTGGCGACGAACTGCCGGCGGGATGCGTGATGAATCTGGCGTCCGGCAAGCCCCGCCGCATCGGCGACATGCTCGGCAGCTTGCTCGCGATGTCGGAGGTGCCGATCGAGGTGACGCCTGACCCCGCGCGTTTCCGGCCAAGTGAAATACCCATGGTGGTCGGCGACAGCAGTCGAGCGCAAGCTTTGCTCGACTGGAAACCGAAGCGGGATATCGAGTCCACCCTCAAATCCGTTCTGGATTATTGGCGTGCCCGCGTCGCCGGTTGAGCGTGCGTGACCGTCCCCAAGAGGTCACGAGGGTTTATGACCTTGTGAGCGTGTCCTGCGCGGACACGCTCGGTATAAGCCTCATCGGGCGGTAGTGCCGGCAGTTGCGAGCTGCCGGACGACGGCCGCCAGCTGGTCGCGCGCGTTCGATGCCATCGCTTTGCTGGCGCTGCTGCCTTCATGGATGAAGGTCGTGAAGATCCGCGCCTTGTTGATGAAGTAGAGGTGGCGGAACTCCGTGGTAGATTCCGGCAGGACGCAAGCCGCTTCACCGGTTTGCAGGGTGATCTCGCGCAGGACCTCGACCCGTCCAAGGGATGAGCTGAATTGGCCGCCGCAACCGCTCTTCAGGACTTCGACGTAGCTGTTTGTCAAGTCGGTCAGGCTGCGATTGTCGATAATGCTGATCTGGCGCATGCCGCCGAAGACGGCGCCATATTTCCAGGCGAAATTCGCCGGGCGTTGATCGATTGGAATGTGATCGAGCGATACCGGCACCACGCCGGCCATTCCGGCTGCGGAAAGCAAGCTGACCAGAGAGTCGGGCAGAGCGGGCATCGGTGTCGAAGCCGTTGCCGGAGCGGGGACCGGCGCCGCTGCCGGGACTGGGGCCGGGACTGGGGCCGGGACTGGCGCTGGGGCTGCGGCCGGCATGGGATCGGACGCGCGCGGCAGGGCGGCGAGCTGCTCCGGGACCAGGGAGGGATCGGGCGAGATCTCGATCCTCGCGTCCTCCGGCGCCGTGGCTGGGGCCGGCACCGGCACCGGCAATTGTGCCGCGTCGGCTACCGGTTCGGGGATCGCGGAGGTGGCCGCCGGTGCGGGGGATGCCGGCGTGACCGGCGCTGCCTGCGGCGCAACGATCTGCCGAGGCTTCGGCACCGATTCGCCGCTGGATTCGACACAGGCGGTGAGATCGGCCAGCGCCTTGCCGCTGCCACGCAGGCTGACCGAAAGCTTCACTTCCGAATTGTCGATCAGAAGCGTAGTGCCTCGCCGGATCGATTCGAAGAAGCGCTGATCCTTGCCCATCGTGATCGCCATGGCCGACGGGCGCGTCACCAGACCGGAACTCTGCCGCGCGTCCCGGCTATCGACGGTCAGCTTGGTCGGCAGGATCGACTTTGCCTTGAGCTTGTCCGATGGCAGTCCGACGATGATGATCACCTCGTCCGCCTTGTTCCTGGCTATCAGCAAGGCATGCCCGTTGTCGAACCGATTGCCCGCCGCGCAATAGTCGAAAGCGCCATTCTCCTTGTTGACCGCCGTGACCGACCAATCCTCCGTCGGATTGGCCAGCCTCGGCGCCGCTGGCCTGGACGCCGCCTTGTCGGCGGCGGCCGCCGGACCGGCGGCGATGCCAAGCGTGAGGCTCAAGCCGGCTGTCCACATCATCCAGTGCTTCATAACATTGCTTTCCAGGGTACCATCGGTTGGAAGGGGTCAGCGCGTGGGGATCGGCAGCGCACTGGGCCGGTCTGCACTTGGGCATACGGGAATCCGGCTCAACAATGCCGGCCAGTTTTCAAGCCAGCCCTTGTCATGAGCCGCATCGGCGATCGTGACGACGCGGATGCACGCACTTGCCGGTGACCGCCGGGCGAAGGTGTCGGCGATCAGCCGGGGCACGATACCGTCGTTCGCACCGGTCAGGTGAAGCTGGCGAACCCCCGCCAGACGGTCAGCCGAATCGATCGGGTCGAGCGATCCCCGGAGTGGGGAAACCTTGTGATGCGACGTCCAGACGCCATGAGCGATGTTGCCGGCGACGGTGACGACCGCGGCGACATCGGTCCGGCGTGCCGCCAGAAGAACGGCGAGGCCGCCGCCGCCGGAGTAGCCGATCAGCGTCAATCGTCTCCGGGGCGACGGGGGAAGTGTCCGGTCGATCGCGCCGTCGAGCGCCGCCACCACCGATTCGGCGAACCGGTGGGATGTCCAGAACGACGTATCGCATGAGTCCCGCGTACCGGCCGGGCGGAACTGGCAGGGACGCGCCAGATACAGGACGCTGGGAGCGCTATCCGCCGCCGCCAGACGCAATGCCAGGGGATTGAGCGGCGTCGGGTCGGAGGAGGGATCGCTGGAAGTCGCCCAGGCGTAGCCGTCACCTTCTATATAGACGTTGATATCCTCGCCGCCCGAAGGCCGGTCCTTCGGGGATGCGATTCGCGACCATGTCGTCAGCACGAACCCCTGGCTACGGACCGTGGCCCTGGTCAGTCCACCCCGGTCGGCTATTTCGCCGGCTGCGGAACCGCGCTCCGCCGGAGTAGCGGTGCATCCTGAAAGGTCGAGCAGGACGATCAGCCCAAGCAGCAAGGCGGTCAGGCCCCTGGCCGGACGGCCAGCGTGCCGTGACGGGTCAATCGCGGCGCAGGCCATGGAGCATCTTCCGAACTTCGGGGGACAGGGGGATCAGCCGTTCGATGCCGGTGTCCATTGCGCGGACCATGCGCGCCTGGCCCAGATTGCTCCATTCCGCCGTGGACACCATCGCGATTCCCGTGAACCATAGCGCAACCGGATCGTCGGGGTTGCGCAGCAGGAGTTCGTTGCCGACCTTGATGGCGATGGCGGTGTTGTTCGACTGCACGAGGGTGCCGAGGAACGGTGCGGCGAGATCGCTCCGTTCCGGCAGTTCCTGCCGCAGGGCCAGCAGCTTCTGGCTCCATGCGGGAACCTCCCACTCACGCAGACGGTCGAACTGCGGGTCTCCCATCTCCATCGCCAGCTCGTCGCGCATGATCAGCATCAACGATTTCAACCGGAGGCTGGAGGGAAGTTCCGCTACGTGACGATCGACTGCCCGCATCAGGGTTTCGAACCAGTAGACCTCGCTGGACGTAAACGCAGCACCTGTTTTGCCCTTGGTCGCCAAGCGGTTGGTCAAATCAAGCGTCAGCCACCAGAGATGTGCGCCACCCTGCCCGTGATCCGACAGCAGCCAGGGTGGCAACGACCGGTCGACGGCTCCGCCCGAACGAAGATTCGTCAGGACGCGCTGGGCATCGAGGGCCAGCCGCACGGTCATGACGGACGCCGTCATCAGCACCAGTGCGGCAAGCGCCACGATGCTTGTGTAAAGGGCGCGCTTGTAGAGGGTGCCGGGCAGTCGGGATTCCTGGGTACCGGACGGACGGCGCAGTCCGCCGGCTGTCGCCGCCAGGGCCACCGCCTGGAAAGGGACGGCTTCCGGCAGGGTGAACCATGCCGCCAGCAAGCCCGCGACCACCACCCAGACGGCGCATATCAGCGCGTTCGAACGCTGGCGCGCGCACAGGATCGCGGTGACCGGAAGGGCAAGCAGCAGGACTCCGCCCGGCAGGCCGGTGGAGATGATCGCTTCCAGGTACGAGTTATGGGTGTGAAAGGCGCCGCCGCCCAGGATGTCCAGGCTGGGTTGCCATGTCTCGCTGTCCACGCGGACATCCCGTACCTGTTCGAGGAAGCGGTAGAGTATGTCGTTGTACGAGCCCCATCCGACACCATGCAGCAGCAGCTTGGGATCGGAACGCAGCGCCTCGATCGCTACCCGGATCATTTCCCATCGGGAAAGAGGTGACTCGAGTCCGTAGATATTCCCGAGCCAGTACATCCCCGCGGGCACCGCGAAGATGATGGCGATCACCGAGGCGACTGCCGTGGCTCGCCAGAGCTTCCCCGTCCCCGCCAATAGCGACAGGGCGGTGAGACCCGGAATGACCAGGACGGCGATCGCGATAGCGGTCTTGTTGGACGATGTCGCAATGACGAGGCCGCCCAGCAGCAGGGCCGCCGCGATCCGCAGCGAAGCCGGTCCGCTGGACAGGCGTCCGGCCAGAGGTAGCGGTGCCATCCGCCGGGCCAGCGCCGTCGGCCACCGGAGCGAGGTGTCGCTTGCCACGATGGCGATCAGGAACAGTCCCAGGATCGCGGCGAATTCCGGCCAGAATACTGGACGCCAGGGAGAGCCGATCGGCTCACTGACGTTCAGCACGAGCAGGACGATCCCGGAAATGGCAGCCGAAGCAACGATTGCGCGGCGGACGAGCCGCCTTTGCCAGACGGCGAGCGCCAGTGCCGTCAGTGCCGTGAGCGCCACCTGCCACAGGACGCCTTCACCGGTCTGCGGCGGGCCGATCAGTGAACGCATCGGCAATGGTGCCGCAAGTGAAGAGAGGGCGGACCATAGAGCGAGCGCTCCGGTGACCAGCGTCAGCGGATGGGTGAGGGCACCGGAAACGGGATACCCAAGGACTGTCATGGCGGCGAGACATATGGCCGCAGCACCCCCGCATGCGAAGAGCGCTGCTATCACAGGTTCCGATTGATACCAGATGCCGAACGCGAACGGTTGTAGTGCGGGAACGAATATAAAGAAGGACAGGCATATGATCGCGCCGCCGAAAGCGGCCAGGATGCCGTCCGTCCTGTCGCCGAAGCGGTGCGCCGCAAGTTTTCCGCGAATTGCCTCGGTCGTCTCCGCCGCCCTGGTCGTGGGTGTATCGATGGCTTGCAGCTTGCTGGACAACCGGCGGTTCCCTTGATGCGGAAGTGCCTTCGATGTCCTGGAAAGCAGCGACTCCTGGACCTTCAAGCGACTTCCTGGTCACGACTTGAGTGATGAGACGGCTGCACGCCGGATACCACCACAAACAGCGCGGTACTATTAAGGCGAGAAATAAACTTTGCCTTAACGCTGATGAGCGAAGGCCGCATGGAAACCTCGACGACCCACCAAGTCCGGCAAGAAGAGTGTTTCTTTTTATTAACGCTACTATGTCGGGTGGCAGGAAAGACACAAAACTGGAAGGTTGTGCGGCGCCGCACGTGCCGCGACACATAAACCCTTGCCAGCTCTCTCGGGAATGTTTACTCCTTTCGATACGCAGTTCGAAATTTTCAGAGCTTTGCCGCATTCGCCGCAGGGGGCTAATTTATGTTGATTAACAAGCGTCAAAGGAAGCAGGCGGTACTGCTTGCAACTACATCGGTATTCGCCTTTACGGCAGTGTTCTCGGGTGTCGGCAGCGCTTTCGCGGAAGTGAAGTCCGTCACGGCGGTCGCTACCGTCCGGACGACGTCGAACATCGCCGCGTCGGAGACCATCGTCGGCACCGCGAACGCTCCTGTGGCGATCGAGTTGATCGGCGGCGGCACGATCGTCAACGCCGGTACTATCCGTGGTCTGGCCAACGCCTCCGCGATCGTCGTCACCGGCGTGGCTTCCGCCGCGACGAAGATCGACAACTCCGGTACGATCGAAGCCAGCAAGTCGTCGGGCAACAATGCCCGCGACGTTGCCGCGATCTATCTGAACAGCCGCGCCGATATCATCAATCGCTCCACCGGCGTCATCAAGGGCACCGGCGGCGCCGACGGCATCATCGTGGCGACCGACGTCGCCAACGGCTCGGCCGGCGGCTCGACGATCACCAACGAAAACGGCGGCGTGATCTCCAGCGACAGCGGTAATGCCATCTCGGTCTACGGATCGATGCGCAGCATTACCAACAGCGGCAAGATCATCTCCGAAACCGGTACCGCGATCTATCTCGGCGCCAATGGCGCGATCACCGACGGCATCACCAACACTGCCACCGGCGTCATCCAGGGCGGCCCGGCCGACGGTTCGGGCAAGGCGATCGATGCATCGATCAGCGCCGCCAACCTGACGATCAACAACGCCGGCACCATCGTCGGCCAGATCCTGTTCGGCACCGGCACCGACACGCTGAACGTCACCGGCGGTAAAATCACCGGCAATGTCGTTGGCGACTCCAAGGACTCGGTCAACTTCAACCTGGACTCCGGTTCGTTCACCACCGGCGGCAAGTTCGTCGGCATCGGCACGATCAACGCCAACAGCGGCACGACGACGCTCGCCCAGGCGGTGACCGGAGCCTCCGCGTTCAACATCAAGTCCGGCGCCACGGTCAAGCAGTCCGCCTCGATCGAGGCGACGAAGGTGACCAACGCCGGTACTCTTGACGTCGGTTCCTCCAAGCAGACGATCACCGGCAACTACGTCCAGACCGGCACGCTCGCGACGACCATCACAAATGCCGCCAACGGCTCGCTGGCGGTTTCCGGGACGGCCGACGTCGATGGCAAGATCGCTCCCGACACCAAGACTTCGCGGACGACCCCTGTCGCTCCGGGCACGTCCTTCACCGTGCTGGAGTCGACCGGGGCGCTTACCGTCGCTTCCACCCTCAGCCTGGACAACACGAATACGCTTGAGAAGTTCGTCATATCCAAGTCGGGCAACCTGCTGAAGATTACGCGTGAGTTCGGTCTTGCTGCCGACGCTCCGGCTCAGAAGGCTCTCGACGGCATCGAGTCGGGTGCGATTTCGACCGGCACCGATCCGTCGAACGCCCAGACGGCCGTAGCGCTCGAGAGGGCGCTCGGCACCCTGGTCGACAGCAATGGCGGCATTCAGGGTCGTATCAACACGGTCGGCCCGACATCGTCTCTCGGCACCATCCTGTCGATCCTCCAGGGTTCGACCACGACGATCAACGGCACGACGGTCACGCTGACCCAGGCTCAGGTCAACGACATCGTCAGCCAGTTCGTCCAGGAACTGACCCCGTCCTTCAGCATCTCGGCGACCAGCGCCGGGGTGACGAACTCCATCGGCGCGTCCTCGTCCTCGACCATCAGCAACCGCGTCGCTTCGCTGCGCGGCGCGGACAGCCAGACGGGTATGGCCGCTGGTGACATGGTCGGTCGTGGCATCGAGCTGTGGGCGCTGCCCTACCTGTCCACCTTCACGCAGGACCTGAAGGACGGCATTTCGGGCTTTAAGGCCAACAGCCGTGGCATCACGGTCGGCGCGGATACGGTGGTCGCCGACAACCTTCGCGTCGGTCTGGCCGTCGGTTACGCCAACACCGATCTCGACGGAAAAGACGCTTCCCTCGGCGACAGCTCGGAAATCGACAGCTATCAGGCCACGTTGTACGCCAGCTACAACCCGGCTCCCTGGTTCGTCGATGTCCAGTTGGGCTACGGCTTCAACCAGAACGACCAGACCCGGAAGTTCGCCGTCACCCAGGCTTCGAGTGGCTTCAGCTCGATCGAGAACCTGACAGCCGATTATGACTCCTCGTCGTATCGCGCTCGTATCGGCGGCGGGTTGACCAAGACCTTCAGCGGCGTCGAGCTGACCCCGAACCTGTTCGTGCAGTACACCTACTCCGAAACCGACTCCTACAAGGAAACCGGTTCGAACGGTGTCAACATGTCTTCCTCGGACAACACCTCGGTCCTGGGTGGTATCGGGCTGAAGCTCGCTTATCCGGTGGCGATCGAAGGCGGCCGTCTGATCCCGGAAGTTCGCATCGGCTACACGCGTGAGTTCAACGACGACGCTCCGACCACTGCCTTCAGCATGGTCAACCTTCCCGAGTTGGCATCGACGATCCGTGGCGCCAAGCCGAGCCAGAACATCTACAACGTTGGTCTGGGCCTGACCTTCCTGTCGAACGACAAGCTGTCGCTCTCGGGCAACTACGACTACCAGGGCACCGACTCCAGCGATGGCCACGTCGGCTACCTGCGCCTCAAGTACAAGTTCTGATCCGGCTCGATACCGGCTTCGGCCGGTATCCTGATATCCGGTCACCAAGGCTGAAAGACGGGGGCTTCATCTTACAGGATGAAGCCCCTGTTTTTTTTGGAGATCCGAAAACGGTTCTTCGGCGGCATGCTGCCGAACCGGAAAGGCCCGGTGCGCTGACTGCCGGGAGGGCAACAGCTTGAGGCCGTACACATTTCCCGACTTCCAGATCCGGCCAGCCCTATTGGCTGCCTGTGCATCATTGATGCTTTCCACCGCCTCTCCAGCAGCCGGGGCCTCGGCGGACGGGGAGATCCTGCGTATCCGCCTGGAACAGGCCGCAGGCGCAAAGACATTCGGTGCCGAGTCGCAGCTTGTCGCGGCGAACCTGCTCTGGACCGAGGCGTTCGACAGTGTCCCGGAAGTGATGCCGGATCTGCCGGGGCGCTTGGAGCACCCGTTCGAAACCGCTACCGGCGGAGCCGCATTGGCGGACGAAGTGTTGCGGCGGTTGGGTTTGGACGGTCTGCATGACAGGTTGGAAATGTGGAACCGGTCATCGGACTCCCGATCCGAACCTCCCGATCCGGAAAAGTTGCTGGCCGATTACGTGGAAAGAACGAGCGCCCTGCTCGCGGAACTTCCGGAATCGCCGCCATGCTGCGATGCCGCCGCGATCCTTGATGACATCCGGACCGGCGGCCCTGCCGCCGAGGTCCTGGCTATGGCCGGAGAAGCCGGTACTGGGTCCGCCGCACGGCGGATCGCACCGGCCTTCATCGACGGCGCGCTCGCCCTGGCTGGCAAGGAAGCCAGAGCCCGTTTGGAAGAAGCTGGAGAGAGAAGGCCGCTGCAAACGCCTTGGGGACGGATTCTGATCGGATCGGCCGGTGACGATCACCATAGCGTCGATTCGGACGTCATCCTGATCCTCGATCCCGCCGGCAACGACACCTACGAGTTTGCCGGTCCGGTCGTGAACAGCCAACTGACGATCGTGGACATCCAGGGAAATGACCGATACGCCGGAAGCCCTCTCGCGATTCGATCGCTCATGGCCCTGGTCGACCTTGCGGGCGACGACACATATGACGGAGCCACGGGAGCGCAGGCGGCAACGCTGGGCGGCGTGGCGCTGCTGGTCGATCTTTCGGGCAAAGACAGGTATGTGGCGCGCATCTTCGCCCAGGCTGCCGCTGCGGAAGGCGTTGCCGCCCTGATCGACGGTGCGGGCGACGACATCTTCGAGATCGACGAGCGAGGGCAGGCGTTCGGACAGGTCGGTGGAACGGCACTTCTGTGGGACCTTGGCGGCAATGACCGCTACAGCGCCGGCGGGCCGCACGACACCGTCGGGCGGGACGCCCGCCTTAGTCAGGCACAAGGAATGGGGGCCGGCCTGCGGGCCAGCCACGGCGGCGGGATCGGCGTTCTGCGCGACGACTCAGGGAATGACTCGTATACGGTGGAGATGTTCGGCCAGGGCGCAGGCTATTTCCAGGGGATCGGCGTGCTCTCGGACGGTGCCGGTGACGACCGCTACGAGGGTGTCCGCTATGTCCAGGGCGCCGGTGTCCATGGCGCCATCGGGTTGCTGGCGGATGGCGCCGGTAACGACTCGTACCTCGCCGCGCACGGAGTCGGGCAGGGCATGGGATTGGACATGGCCTTGGGCAGCCTTGAGGATAACGGCGGCGACGACTCCTACGAGGCCGGGAGTCTGGCGCAGGGGGCGGGGACGGCCAACGGCATGGGATTCCTGCTGGATGGGGGAGGTTCCGACCGATTCTCGCTGTCCGCGAACGGTTGGGGACAGGATCATGTCGCGCGTGACCTGCCCGGTCCGTCCTTCCTGATCGGCGCCGACGGCTCCGACCGGTTCATGCGCGGAGGCGACCTCATGGCCGTGGATCTCGGCCGGGTGGACGGTCCGGCGGGCGGTCCTCCTTACCGGCGCGACCCGCCCGGCGACTATGCCTGTCCGCTGGTTTCCCGCATCGTCCCGCCGCCGCCGGAGGCGTCGGCCAGTCAGTTCCGGGGCGATCCGGCCAGCCTGATCCAGCGGAGCGCCCCGATGCACGGGGAAGGACCCGAGGCCCTGGCTGCCTGGGACGCTCTCGCCGGATGGCTGCCCGACCGTTTGCCCGATTTGCTCCAGGCGGTTCCGGACCGCGATTTCGCGACGGCTTTCGCCCTGCTTCAGGCCGTGCGATGCCATCTGCTCGCCGCCGGCCCGGAATACCGGTCGGATGCCTGGGATGGCGTGCTGAAGGATCTGGCCGCGCGCCATCCCGTCAGCCAGCCCTGGCTGCATGCCCGCCTGATGGCGATCGCCCGGCCGCTGGATTCGGAGAAGCAGGATGGCACGCTTCGGCGAGGCATCGAAAGGCTGACGTCTCATCCCGCGTGCAGTGCCCGGTCCGCTGCCCTCGAACTGGCGCGAGGGACGGTCGAACCGGGCGGAAGCCTGCCCGAGTGGCTGGAGAAGCCGATTCGCGATGCTCTCGCCGATCCCTGCCTGCGCCTGCCCGCCGAGGCGCTGAGATTGCTCGATCGGATCGGCGATCCGGTTTTGACCGCACGGTTCGCCGATCCGATCGGAAGGCTTCCGCGCTATCTGTCAGATCCGGAGATCCGGGCCGGCATCTGGCCGCCGCCTGGATGAGACCGATCAGGGGGTCGTAACTCAGGGAAGCCTAACTTAGGGAACGGGGGTCATGACCAGCCAATCGCTCCAGCGGTCACTCCGGCCGGCCGGGCCGACGCGGATACGGACCTGCCCATAGGGCAGGATGTAGTTCTTCCAGTAAGCCGGGTCGATCGGACCAAGTTCCCTCGACGTCCCCCGGACCTCCAACTCACCCTTCAGGCTCAGCAGTCCGTCGCCGGCCTGATACTGGATGACATAGTCGGTGTCGGGCTTGCCGTTCCACTCCATCCGGAAGCCCTGGGCGACCGCTTCCAGGGTCACGGAACCGCTCGAGGCGGGGATACGCCAGATCGGCGCCTCGACATCCCGTTCGCTGGCGATCGCCGATGGAAGGACGATCCGGCGGGAGGCGAAGGCGCTTTCCAGGGATCGGGAAAGCCGCGCCACGACGTCGGGGTGCCGGTCGGCGAGGTTGTAACGCTCGCCCGGATCGGCCTGAAGGTCATAGAGCCGCCGGTCGGCCACGGCGCCGTCAAGATGGAAGAGTTGCAGTTTCCACCGGCCGTCGATGATGGCGGTCCGGAACTCCCGGATGGCATCGGGATCGGGTTCCTGGAAGCCGGCCCTGCTGGTCAGGGCCGTCCATGCATAAGGATTGGCCGGATCGGGATTCAGCAGGTCGCGCCCCTCTAGCGGCATTTCCGGTTTGACGCCCAGCCTGCTCATCACCGTCGGCATGATGTCCCGATGATCGGTAGGCGCGTCGATCACCTGACCGCTCTGGATCGCGGAACCGCCTGCCGGAGTCCAGATGAACAGCGGGATATGGGCGATCTCCTCATAAAGATGACCGTCATGGGTGGTCGAGGCGTGGCCGACATGGCCGCGCTCCAGATGCTCGTCGCCATGGTCGGCGGTCACCACGAGGATGGTATTGGCCGCTAGCCCGCTGGACTGGAAGAAGTTCCAGAAGTTTCCGAACCACGCGTCGAACTCCCGGTATGTGGCCGCATGCAGCGCCGCCACGGCGGCGGCATCGGCCGGTTCGAAGGCGACGGTGCCGGTCCGGATGGTCGGCTGGTTCATCACGGCTGCCATCCGCGCCAGAGCCGCCGTATCACCCGGCGGCAGCAGCGCTTCCAGATCGGGCATGAAGCCGGGCGACGGCTTGTAGGGCAGGTGGGTGCCAAGGTAGTGGTACCAGAGCGCGAAGGGGGCAGGGGCGCCAACCTGGCGCGCAAGCCAGGGAACGGGCTCTTCGCCCGGCTCGATCGCAAGCCCCAGGCCCCGGAACGTGTCGATCTGCATGAAGCT